>NZ_JAGGZH010000042.1 GCF_021162145.1 Thermotoga sp. | reverse complement strand
TTGGATCGTACGCTTTGATCATCAATCCTCTGATACCCGCGAGCTGTTTCACCTGATCGATGTTACCTCTCGCTCCGGAGTTCACCATCATGTAGATGGGATTAAACGGGTCCTCTGCAAGCGTTTCAGATGTGAGCTTTGTAATTTCCTCGGTGACATTCATCCAGAGCCTTATGATTTCACTCTTTCGCTGCTCTTCAGTTAAAAAACCTCTTTCGTAGTTTTCCTCGATGATTCTGACCTTTTCCCAGGTTTTCTTCAAGATCTCGTCACGTTTTAGTGGAATCTTCAAATCTTTGAGCGAGAGTGTGAGTCCAGAGACGGTTGCATAGTGGAAACCGAGGGTTTTCACGTCGTCGAGAAGGTCAGCCGCTCTGTCTATACCGTATCTCTTGAAAGTTTCATAAACAAGAGCGTTTATCTGCTTCTTATCGAATATTTTGCTGTAGTCTCTCAAATCTTCCGGAAGTATATTGTTGAAGATGACTCTTCCAAGGGTCGTCTTTATTCTCTTCTCCTCCCCTTTCATGTTCACCTTTATGAGAATCGGTGTATGAAGCTTTATGTATCCAAGATGATACGCTAGCATCGCCTCCTCAGGAGAGGAGAACCTCCATTTGATATCCTCTTCCCTTAAAGAGTTGAAATCCTTTCCTACCGTTGTGAGATAGTAGGATCCGATGATGATGTCCTGTGTTGGAAGAGAGATGGGTTTTCCGTGTGCCGGGGAGATTATGTTGTACCTTGAGAGCATGAGAAGCCTTGCTTCCGCCTGCGCAGCAGCCGAGAGTGGAACGTGAACGGCCATCTGGTCTCCATCGAAGTCTGCATTGAACGGTGGACACACCACGGGATGAAGCTGTATGGCGTTTCCTTCCACCAGCTTTGGTTCGAACGCCTGTATGGACATCCTGTGAAGCGTAGGAGCTCTGTTGAGAAGGACCACGCTACCTTTTATCACCTCTTCGAGTACTTCCCAGGCTTCGGGCATTTCTTTTTCTATGATCGCTTTTTTGACCTTTCTCATTGTTTTACTGGCGCTTCCTTCTCCTAAAAGTTTTGCCAGAACAAACGGCTTGAAAAGCTCCATCGCCATTTTCTTTGGGATACCACATTGGTGAATCTTCAGATGCGGACCGACAACGATGACGGCCCTTCCAGAATAATCCACCCTCTTTCCAAGAAGGTTCCTTCTGAACCTTCCCTTCTTTCCCTTCAGAAGATCGGTGAGGGACTTCAGAGGCCTGCCGTTTCTGTCTTTCAGAACCGCTCTTCTGTTTCTCTTTCCTTCAGAATCGGACCCGTTGTGTATGAGCGCGTCAACCGCTTCCTGGAGCATCCTCTTTTCATTCCTCAGGATGATCTCGGGGGCACCGAGTTCCAGTAGTTTCTTGAGCCTGTTGTTTCTGTTGATCAACCTTCTGTAAAGCTCGTTGAGGTCCGTTGTAGCGAATCTTCCTCCTTCGATCTGGATCATGGGTCTGAGGTCCGGAGGAATCACGGGTACAACTTCCAGCACCATCCACTCCGGTTTGTTACCCGATTTGATGAAGTCCTTTACCATCTTCAGCCTTCTTCTCAGCTTTATCGCTTTCGAACTGGAAGCGGGCAGCTTCTTTAGCTCAGCTTCGAGTTCAGCTCTCAGTTCCTCTAAATCCAGATTTTGAAGAAGTTTTTTTATCGCCTGGGCACCGGCATCTGCTACTATTTTTTCTGGATAAATCTGGAGGTACGCCTCGTATTCGTTCTCGGTGATGATATCTCCCATCTTCAGACCCGTTTCTTTCGAGACCTCGGGATCTATGTCCGTTACAACCACAATTGGCCTGTCGTTTTCCGTTCTTTCCTCAACATCGAACATGGTCGGATAGTGCGATTCGAAGATCTTATATTCAGTGGAGGAGAGGTATTCTTCTTCGAACAGAAATCTGTCGGCAAGGTGGTCTCCTTTTTTCACCTTGTCACCGTTGTTCACGTAGACAAGGGCACCTTCGAAAACAGGGTACCTTCTTTCCTCTATCACTTGCTCGATGTACACGCTTCCCGACGAGAGCACCTCAAAACTGCCATCTTCCAGCGCTCTCATGTTGAGGTTGGAACCGAATTTCACTCTTCCGGATATGCTTGCCTTGACTGCTGGGAGAACGGTAGAGGTGGTGAGCTGATCACCCTTCTTCACCTTCTGACCGTTCGAGACGAGAACTTTCGCCCCGTACGGTACGGTGAAAACAACAGGTTGATCCTTGCTCGTCGTGAGAGGCTTTACCGTTATCGTGTTTGAAATCTCGTCGATTTCTACGTGCCCGTCGAACGGGGCATATATAGAGTCAACATTCATTTCTTTGGTC
Source organism: Thermotoga sp. (assembly GCF_021162145.1). Taxonomy (NCBI): domain Bacteria; kingdom Thermotogati; phylum Thermotogota; class Thermotogae; order Thermotogales; family Thermotogaceae; genus Thermotoga; species Thermotoga sp. The sequence continues at coordinate 27,158 of NZ_JAGGZH010000042.1, read as the reverse complement.
AGATCCTGTCCCTTTTCCACTTCCTGTCCATCTTTCACGGTGATGACCATGCCTGGAAGGACCGTGTGTTCAGCCCTGCTTACGTTTTTCACTATGATCCACGTGATCTCTCTTCCGGTGACGGATCTTTCTGTTTTCAGAGCAACTTCACCATCTATGTCCGAAAGAACCGGAGACCTGGGATTCTTCACGATGAACGCCTGTTCAACTTCGAAGTCCCATTTCTTCCTGTAAATCCTGTACTCCGTCTCGTAGATGATATCGCCCTGCGCGAAGGGTGTATCTTTAGGATCGGTGATGATGAACGCCCTTTCTATCACACGGCGACTTCCGTAGTAAATGATGTTCTCCAGATCGGCGACGTTCATATTCAAGAGGGTCCCGAGGACACTCGGAATGCTCTCCAGATACCAGATGTGAACGGCGGGTGCTGCCAGCTCTATATGTCCCATCCTCTTCCTTCTGGCCTCTCTGGACTCGACCCTAACACCGCACCTTTCACAGACGGTTCCCTCGTACTTCTTTCCCTTGTACTTACCACATGCACACTCATAATCCTTCACAGGGCCGAAGATTCTCTCACAAAACAGCCCATCGCGTTCAGGTTTGAACGTTCTGTAATTTATCGTCTCCGGTTTCTTTACCTCTCCACCAGACCAGCTTCTTATCACATCCGGGGAGGCTATTTTTATTTGTATCGCTTTTATTTTCCTCTTGAAAGAAGACATGGGCATCCTATCACCCTCCCGATCAGTACTTATCGATATCTATCTCCTTACCATTCTCGTCATAGAGTCTGACGTCGAGAGCCAGGCCTCTCAACTCCTTGATAAGGACTCTGAAGCTCTCGGGAACACCCGGCTCCGGTATGTTCATGTTTTTGAGTATGGCTTTGTAGGCTTCGTTTCTTCCTTTGATGTCATCGGACTTTATCGTGAGCATTTCCGCAAGTGTGTGAGCAGCACCGTAAGCTTCCAGGGCCCAGACTTCCATCTCACCGAGCCTCTGACCACCGAAGTGGGACTTTCCACCCAAAGGTTGCTGATGAATCAGAGAGTAAGGTCCCGTGGATCTTGCGTGTATCTTTTCCTTGGCTATATGTACCAGCTTGAGCATGTACATGTAACCGACTACAACCGGGTTGTCGAATGGCTCTCCCGTTCGGCCATCTCGCAGGATGACCTTTCCGGTGGGATTATTCTCATCGTCCCCCAGGTGCAGTCCCCTCTTCTTTCTTTCCTCATACAGCGGCTTCAAGATCTCGTCTTCGTGAGCACCTTCGAAAACAGGTGTTGCGAACCACTTACCCGTCAGTTTTGCAAGCCATCCAAGGTGTGTTTCAAGGATTTGACCCACGTTCATACGGGATGGTATTCCAAGCGGGTTTAGAACCATCTGCACTGGCGTTCCGTCAGGCAAGAACGGCATGTCTTCCTTTGGAAGGATGTTGGAAACAACTCCCTTGTTTCCATGACGTCCTGCCAGTTTGTCTCCTATGTCCAGCGTTTTTCTAGCCGCTACGTACACCCTGACTAGTTTCAAAACGCCGGATCCCAGGTCTGCTATATCGTTCTGATCGTATACATCCACTCTTATGACCCTTCCCTCAACGCCGTGTGGAAGTCTCAAAGAGGTGTCCTTGACGTCTCGACCCCTTTCCCCAAAGACAGATCTGATGATCTTCTCTTCGGGAGTGGTATCCCCTTCTCCCTTGGGTGTTACCTTTCCAACAAGTATGGCCTGGGAACCCACCCCGTAGTCGCTCACCACGTAAGCACCCACTCTTATGATTCCGTTTTCGTCGAGGTTCCTGAGGAGTTCTTTGCTCACGTTCGGAATATCAGCAGTGATCTCTTCGGGCCCCAATCTCGTTTCTCTGGCCTGGGTCTCGTAAACCTCTATATGGACAGACGTGAAAATATCCTCTTCGAGGAGTTCTTGACTGACCAAAATGGCATCTTCGTAGTTATAACCTTCCCACGGCATGAACGCCACGAGGATGTTCCTTCCAAGGGCCAGCTCACCCATGTCCGTTGCGGGACCATCGGCTATCGGTTCACCTTCTTTGACAAAGTCTCCTTCGTTCACAATAGGTTTCTGGTTTATGGTCGTATCCTGATTGGACCTCACGAACTTCAAAAGTCTGTACTCGTCCAGGACGGGCTCTCCGTTTTCATCGTACATGAGATTTCCGTTCTCATCGGTTCGATGGATGATGATTTTGGAAGCGTCCACTTCTTTCACGATTCCATTGTGCTTTGCCAGAACAACATAACCCGAGTTCTTCGCAGCCTCCCACTCCATACCTGTTCCAACGAGGGGAGCTTCCGTCTTTAGGAGGGGAACAGCTTGCCTCTGCATGTTGGAACCCATGAGAGCCCTGCTGGCATCGTCGTGTTCGAGGAAAGGTATGAGAGAAGCAGAGACGCTGAACGGCTGCTTCGTAGAAACGTCCATGAGGTCGACCTCTTCTTTCGGAACGAGTCTGATATCTTCACCTATACGTGCCACGACACGTTCTTGTATGATGTTTCCATCTTCGTCAACAGGTGTGGTGGCGGGAACTATCTTGTACTCTTCCTCCTCGTTTGCTCTCAGATAAACGATCTCGTCGGTTACCTTGCCGTTGACTACCCTCCTGTAAGGTGTCATCAGAAATCCGTATTCGTCCACCTTGGCGTATATCGCAAGCGAGGTGATAAACCCTATGTTCGCACCTTCGGGTGTTTCAATGGGACACAACCTTCCGTACTGAGAATAATGAACATTCCTCGCTTCGAAGACCTTCGATTCTCTCCTCAACCCACCGGGACCGACTGCCGACACCCTCCTCTTGTGGGTGAGCTCTGAAAGAGGATTCACTTGATCCATGAACTGGGAGAGCTGGTTCATAGCAAAAAACTGATTAACCGTTGAGATTATGGATTTGATGTTTATCAAACTCTGTATAGAGACCTTACTCAGAGAATTTATCAGGGTGAGTCTTTCCTGTATGGCTTTTTGCGCACGGGCAAAGAGTCTTTCGAATTCCCTCTGTACAAGTTCTCCAACAGACCTGATGCGTTTGTTTCCAAGATGGTCTTTCGTATCGAAGGGAATCGATGGAAGTTCTTTGTTTATGTTGGAAACGTATCTGATGGCCGCGAAGACACCTATGTCCGATGTGACATCGTAGCTCCTTCTGAACGCGGAGATGAGCTTTCTCAAATCGTACGGCGCTGTCTTCCTCTTCGAAAGATACTCCTCTTTGAATATTCTTATCAAGTTTTTCATCTCGTAGGAATCTATCTCGAAGTCGTTGATGTATCTCCTTTCGAAATAATCGAACAGTATTCTGGAAGCCAGAACGATGTCGAGAGGTTTCAAAATGGTGGCAGTTTCGTTGTACGTTTTCTTTCTGGCTTCTTCCGGGTCTTCACCCTCGACCTCCACCAGATATCTGACGTAAGCGTTCTTCAGTCTCTCGTTTACTTTATACCTTCCCACTTCCGAAAGATCATACCTTTCCGGATTGAAGAACAGATCGTGCAGATACCTCCTTGCGGCGTTGATCCTTGGGAGTTCTTCTGGCCTCAATCTTCTGAAGATCTCAAGGTAAGCATCCACGACCGTCACTTCATTCAAGCCGTAGACCTTCGTTTTCTCCTCTTCAGCCTCGCTTTCTTCACCAGTGGAAAGGATCTCCAGCATTTTCTCGAACGTGTTCTGAGCGATCGGGTGAACGATTTTGATCTGCTCTATGTTAGGTGACATCAGAATTCTTTCCGCCAAGTCCTTGGTGAGGATATCCCACTTTTCTGCTATCCGCCTGTCACCGTCGTAGATATCTTCGAGAATGATAGAACCCACGTGCAAAAGCAGACTATCCTCGTCGTCCCCATCGAGGAATGTGGGATAGAGAGAGAGGATGTCTTCATCCTTTTCGTATCCTATGGTCTTCAAGAACAGAAAAAGGTTGACTTTTTTCCCGTCCAGACCAGCGTAAAGGACACCATCGTACGGGTCAAGGATAACCTCGAGCCACGCCCCTCGGGACGGTAGGAAATAACCACCGTATTCCTCTCTATCTATGTATTCCGCCGAAAAGTAAAGCCCTGGAGAAACAACGATCTGATTCACCACAACCCTTTCCGCACCGTTTATTATGAAGGTACCTCTTTCCGTCATGTAGGGAATGTATCCCAGAAATACTTCTTCTTCTTTCATCTCACCACTCTTTATGTCCGTGAGACGCGTGGTTGCGTACACGGGAACGCTGTAGGTCAAACCTTTGGCTTTACATTCGAGAGGGTCAACGGTAGGATCACCCACTCTCGTGGAGACGAATTCGAGTGCGAACCCCTTGTCGGATCTCTTCAGGTCTGAACGGGTCGATTGTGAGTAGATCGGAGAGAACTTCTTGAGAACTTCGAGGAGACCTTTTTCGAGGAACCTTCGGTAGGAGTTTTTCTGAATTTCCACGAGGTCAGGTACGGGTAGGGGCTCTCGAGTTTTACCGAAAGAAACCCTCGTTCTCCTACCACAGGAAATCTCTTTCATTTTCTCACCTCTCATTATGGAGTGAAAAACCCCCAGGATTTCCTTCCTCCTGGGTTTTAACTGTTGGAAAAGAAAGAAAGCAGATGGGCGAGAAGAAATACTCGTATCGCACTCTCTTTATTAAAGCACAAAAACCCTGTACCGGCAAGGGGCGGTACAGGGTTGCAACATACTTTTTTCACAAACGAAAATTTACTTCAATTCCACCTCTGCTCCAACTTCCTCGAGTTTCTTCTTGAGTTCCTCGGCTTCTTCTTTGGAAACACCGCTTTTGATGACAGCATCTGGTGTTCCAGCCTTCTCGACAAGGTCCTTTGCCTCTTTCAGGCCGAGTCCTGTGATCTCCCTCACAACCTTGATCACCTGAACCTTGTTCTGGCCAAAGCTCTTCAAAACCACATCGAATTCCGTCTTTTCTTCCTGAGCGGCTCCAGCGGCTCCGGCAGCCGGCGCAGCGGCAACTGCCACGGGAGCGGCGGCCGTCACACCGAATTTGTCTTCCAATTTTTTAACGAGTTCTGCGAGCTCTGAAACCGTCAATTTCTCGATAGCTTCAACGATCTCGTCAATCGTCATCTCCACACACCTCCAATCATTCAGATTTTTTCTCTTTAACGGCATTGAGCACAAGCACAAGGTTTCTCAAGAGACCACTCAGTACGAAGACAAGACCAGATATCGGTGCCTTCACACGACCAACGAGCATGGCGTAGAGCTCTTCCCTGGATGGGAGCTTGGCGATTTTTTCTACTTCTTCCGAAGAGAACTTCCTTCCCTCAAGAAAACCACCCTTCAGTTTTGAAAAGTCTGCGTTTTTCTCTTTGTAGAAGTTGTAGATGATCTTTACCGCTTCCACAGGATCGCCATCGGTGACATAGAGAACGGCAGTGGGACCTTTGAGAAATTCCTCGTATTCCTCATACCCTGCGCTCTTCAAGGAAAGATTCAGGAGTGTGTTTTTCACAACTTTGAATCTGGCACCGCTGTTGTACTTCTCCCTCAGCCTGGAGCGGAGCTCTGTGAGGTCAGCAACGGTAAAACCAGAAAAGTCTGCGAACAGCACTAGAGATGTCTCCTTGAATATCTCGGTCATCTCTTTTACTATTGCTTCTTTTTGTTGTCTGGTCAGCAACGAATTCACCTCCCAAAAAAATTTTGTGGACCCCGGAGGGTCCACAAAAAAGGCCTTGATGCCTTTTCGGGACGCCTCCGGCAGGATCTTTAACCCGAAGAGGGCCCTGCCATCTACGGCGTCGAGCGACTATTGTCTTACTCCTTCAGAACGCTCTGGAGGTTCAACTTTATCCCTGGCCCCATTGTAGAAGAGAGAACCACTTTCTTTATGAACTGTCCCTTTACACCAGCAGGTTTCATCTGCATGATCTGTTTGATAGCAGACATGACGTTTTCTTTGATCTTTTCGTTCTCGAAACTTCTCTTTCCCACCGGTATGTGAATGTTTCCCGTTTTATCCGTTCTGACCTCGATTCTTCCTTTTTTGAACTCCTTAACGGTTTCTGCTACTTCGTTCGCCACGGTTCCAGACTTCGGTGAGGGCATCAATCCCCTTGGCCCCAGAATCTTTCCGAGCCTACCGATTATCCTCATCATATCCGGAGTTGCTATCGCCACGTCGAAATCGAGGAATCCTTCCTTTTCTATCTTCTCCACCAGATCTTCTGCTCCCACGTAATCTGCTCCTGCTTCCTGTGCCTCTTTTGCTTTCTCACCCCTTGCAAACACGAGGACCTTCACTTCTTTTCCTGTTCCATGAGGAAGGACAATGGTGCCTCTCACATGCTGATCAGGCCTTCTGTAATCTATCCCCGTCTGAATGTGAAGCTCTATTGTCTCATCGAACTTCGCAGTGGCTGTCTTTTTGACAAGCTCCACCGCTTCGTCCAGATTGTAGTACTTCGTACGATCTACCAGCTTTTTCACTTCCAGGTACCTTTTGGAGTGCTTCGGCATTACGCCTCCTCCTTTCCATCATATCAGTCTACCACTTCTATTCCCATACTCTTAGCTGTTCCTTCTATGATCCTCATAGCCGCTTCGAGATTGTTGGCGTTCAGGTCTGGCATCTTTATCTTTGCAATCTCTTCGATTTGTTTCCTCGTCACCTTTCCAACAATCTTCCTCTTCGCCTCGGAGGATCCCTTCTCTATGCTCGCTGCCCTTTTTAGAAGGAAAGAGGCAGGTGGTGTTTTGATGATGAAAGTGAACGACTTGTCCTCGTACACCGTGATGACGACAGGGAGAATCATACCGGCTTTATCCGCCGTCTGCGCATTGAATCTCTTGCAGAACTCCATGATGTTCACACCGTGCTGCCCCAAAGCAGGTCCCACAGGAGGTGCCGGTGTAGCTTTACCTGCTGGTAGTTGCAACTTGATCTGAGCCACCACTTTCTTCGCCATGTTTCCAAACCTCCTTATACGTGGTACGGAAAATTCCTCCCACGTTTTCTCTCACTCGATCTTCTCCACCTCGGAAACGTGGAGCACGACAGGTGTTTCTCTTCCGAAAATGGTCACGTTAACTTTCAGCTCTTGTCTTTCTGGATCTATCTCTTTTATAACGCCGGCAAAATCTTCGAATGGGCCACTTATTATCTTCACCGTATCTCCCACTTTGAAACCTATTTCCACCTTGATCAGCTTCTTCTTCTCTTCGTACTCTTCAAGACCAGCCAGCCTCAGAATAGGTCTTATCTCCTTGTCCTTAACGGGAATAGGTTGTCCACCGGAACTTACAAAACCCATAACGTAAGGTACGGAGCGAACGAAATTGTACGCCTCATCGTTCATGATCATCTCTACGAAAACGTAGCCTGGAAAGAGTTTCCTCTTCTTTGTCCTGTAAATCCTGATCTCCTTTCTCGTGGGGTAATCGACAACCTCAACCCTTCCAGAGACCTTTGCGAAAAACTTCCTTGCCTCTGCGAGCATTTCTCCCTGCTTTATCTCCTTCCCTTTTCTTATCCTTGCTCTATCGAACACGTCCTTTGGTATGTAGTAAACGTCCTGTTCTCCCTCTGGTGTTTGGACAACAACCTTTTTCATACGTTCTGTCTCAACAATCCTTCCATCGAGTTCACAGATATACTCCTCGTTCCTGGAAAGAGGTAGCCCCTGTTTCACTTTCGTGCCCACCTTCAAACCCGTTTCAATCCCGGCCGACTCAGGTATATAGTACGTTTTTGTGTACTTCCTATCGATGGTCTCTATCACCATTTTCCTCACGTTCTTCACTTCGACGATCACGCCATTTCGCCTAACGTAGACGGGAGGTTCCTCGGCGATGAGATCTCCTTTATTCACATCCTTACCGTTGCCAACATGCAACTTGGCTCTGGGAGAAAGGATGATCCTTTCAGAGGGGCTGGTGGCATCCAAAACTACTTCCTCAGGAATCACTATCCGATCGACAAGATTCCTGATGCCCGTGGCTTCTATTTTTCTTTCGATGTTTTCCTTAACCTTTTCTTCGTACCCTGACATGGTGATTATTATGTACCACTTTTTCTTCATCACTCATCACCTTATCCTATACCGAGTGCTTTGAAGATAGCACTAACCACACCAGAAAATATGAAATCCAGCACAAAAAAATAAAGTCCTGTGACGATCAAAATCACGAGTACGACACTGAAAGAAGTAAAAAGCTCCCTTTGGGAAGGCCAGGAAACCTTCTTTGCCTCAGCGATTACTTCTCTGAAAAATCTTCGAAGCTTTTCCACCTTTCATGCCCCCTCAAATCATAAAATGGCAGGGCCGGCAGGACTCGAACCCGCAACCACCGGTTTTGGAGACCGGCGCTCTACCAGTTGAGCTACGGCCCTGCAATTATGCTTTAGTTTCAGTATGGACAGTGTGAGAGTTGCATTTCGGACAGTACTTCCTCAACTCAAGCTTTGCTCTTTTGTCCTTGTTCTTCGTAGTGTAGTAATTCTTGTTTCCACATTTGGAACATTTCAGGGCTACCAGCACTCGCATGTCGTTTCACCCTTTCTCAAAAAGATCTGGTGGTGGGGGGAGGATTTGAACCTCCGAAGGCATTCTGCCAGCGGATTTACAGTCCGCCCCCTTTGGCCACTCGGGCACCCCACCACTGAAGATTCCTTTGGAGCCAGCGGTGGGACTCGAACCCACAACCTACTGATTACAAATCAGTCGCTCTACCAATTGAGCTACGCTGGCTCTATTCTTTTTTCAATGGCCTCTATGGCGGCGGTGGGACTCGAACCCACGACACGGTGATTATGAATCACCCGCTCTCGCCACTGAGCTACGCCGCCTGGGACCGTTCAATAATTTTACTATCACACTCTTTCCTTGTCAACCTCGTTCACACTTGAGAATTTTGAAAGGTGTGTTAAAATAATAAGGAGAGCAATGCTCTCCTTTCCAAGTCTGGTGGGCTCGGGAGGATTCGAACCCCCGACCACCCGGTTATGAGCCGGGCGCTCTGCCAGCTGAGCTACGAGCCCATACCGCACTAGATTATATTCTAACACATCCCTCTTGTCAAGGAGTGTGATCGGCATGAAGAGAGATCCTGTCAAGGAAATGCTTGTAAAATACCCGAGGATTCTCGTGATAAAGGCCGCTTTGAAAATACTGAAGGACGGTAATAAGATAGACAGAGAGCGGATCGAAAAAACCATTGTCAGGATCATGACGAAAAAAGAGGGCTGAGGGAACTCAGCCCTCTTATGATAGTATTAATCAGAGGAACCTTCACACGGGGAGGATCGATCATGAAAATTCCCGTCCTCGATAAGGGTTTTGTCGAACTAGTGGATGTCATGGGAAACGATCTTTCAGCGGTTCGAGCTGCACGGGTTTCCTTCAATATGAAGCTGAAAGACGAAGAAAAAGACAGACATCTCGTTGAGTACCTCATGAAGCACGGTCATGAATCCCCCTTCGAGCACATCGTGTTCACCTTTCATGTGAAGGCTCCCATATTCGTTGCAAGGCAATGGTTCAGACACAGGATAGCGTCTTACAACGAATTGAGCGGTAGATATTCAAAACTCTCTCACGAATTCTACATACCCCCTCTCCAGCGTTTTGGGCCGTCCAAAATCGATCCGGAAAAGGCTATTGAAAAGATATCACACATAGTGAATGAGGCTTATCAAACTTACATGGAGCTGCTTGAATCTGGAGTTCCAAGGGAAGTTGCCAGAATAGTACTTCCCTTGAATCTCTACACGCGCTTTTACTGGACCGTGAACGCACGTAGTCTTATGAACTTTCTGAACCTGAGAGCAGATTCACATGCACAATGGGAGATTCAACAGTACGCCCTGGCCATCGCAAGGATCTTCAAGGAAAAATGTCCCTGGACGTTCGAGGCCTTCATCAAACATGCCTACAGCGGAGATTTGTTGAAGGAGGTACGGGTATGAAGAGAAAAGTGCTGACACTACTGGCTCTGACACTCCTGACTGTCTCTTCCATAGCGGTCTACATATCCGAAGTGAAATTCGAGGGGCTGAGCACTCTTACACCAGAGTTCATCGTAAAGAAAGTTGGAAAGCTGTTTGGAGAAGTCACATCAGAAGAAATCCAGGAATATCTCAAAAAGGTCTTCGAGCTGGGATACTTTTCCTCCCTTACCCCCTCTCTGGAATCATCGGACGTGGGATACAGACTCGTTGTGTTGTTGAAAGAGAACCCCGTAGTCAGGGACTGGAGGCTTGAGGTGGAAGGACCTGGTCTGGTCGACCGAAAAGAACTCGAAAAACTCGTGAAAATCGAAAAGGACATGCCGCTGAATACGAACTTCCTGAAGGAGACCTTCGAGGCGATTAGAAGCAGGTACCAGGAAGCGGGATACTTCCTTGTGGAGATAAACGGGAACTTCGAGAACGGAACTTACAAGATCGTTGTGAAAGAGTACGCTCTCTGGGATATCGTGTTCAACGGTGAGACGGATGGTCTAGATATTGTCTCTATTCTCTCGAAGGCGGGTATAAAGACCCTGAGGGACTACTACTCTTCCTCCCCTCTGGTCAGATTCTTCACGATGAGCAAGAAAGACTTCTATCCCACCCTTTCGGAAGTAAACAAGCTCATCTCCGTTCTGAACTCCTATCCCTTTTTCTCCCAGGAAACGTCCGTGGACTTTAAGAAAACAACAGTGAAAGACATCACTGAGAAGAACGTTGTGATCATGATCGTCAAGGTGGTTCAGAGAAAGATATTTGAAGGTCAAAAAGCGTTCAAAGAGATCGTCTTTCACGGAAACACGATCTTTACGGATCAGGAACTACTTCGCGTGTCCGGGCTTTCCACAGGTGAGACTTACACGAACTCCCAGATTCTTCTCGCCATGAACAGGGTGGTGGATTTTTACGACAAGAACAACTACCCATACATCTGGGTAGAAACGGAAGTGGAAGATGACAGGCTCGTATTCAACGTCTACGAAAAGTACGTTCGCTCAGTCAAGATAGAAGGTCTGAAGAGAACCAGACCGTACGTGGTGGAGAATCTGATCACCATAGAGGAAGGGGAACCGCTCAACAAAGAAGAAATCATGCTCACATATTCCTACCTGCAGAACAGCAGATATTTCGACGCTGTTAACATCTATCCGCAACTTTCTGCGACGGCAACCCAGGTGGACGTGGTGATTGACCTGAAAGAGGCTGAAAAGACCAGAAACTTCATTGGGGGTCTTGGTTGGACCATGCCAAAAGAGGGTGAGTGGTGGCAGGGATTCTCCGGAACCGCTCAGCTCTCTGCCGTGAACTCCTTTGGATACGGAGAGTCATTCTCACTGGACTTGAACCTCGGGTTCACCGAAAGGAGTGTTGAAGGAAGAGTCAAACTCCCTACCAAACTGGAAGTTCCGATGAATTTCGAACTTGGAATCGGCTACACAGACTACGCCACTTCTAGTGGAACGGACACTGTCAGTCTTAAAGGGATCGTATCCACTCTCCCGTACAAGGGACACTCCTTCGGTGTGGGAGCTCTGTACGAAAAGACACTTCTTGAGGGAAGCAAGGGCACTCTTGCGGCGCTTTTCAGATACAAATACAACACGAGGAATTCTGCAATAATACCAACAAAAGGGTACTATCTATCGCTCGATCTGACGCGTGCGGGTCTCTTCGGACTGGACGACCAGAAATACTGGAAAGGGATTCTGATCGGCGAGGCGTACTATCCGATCTTTGAAAGCCTGTACTGGAGCTTCAAAGGAACAGGTGGTATGGTCTACAACGAGATTGGAACGGAGCTTCTTGAAGTATCTGGACCCTACGCGGTGCGCGGTTATAACTACTTCGAAACCGAAAAGATGTTCAAATTTTCAGCCGATCTGAACTGGATCCTTCAGAGAGAGAACGTGCCGGTTGTGACTGGTCTGTTCTTTGACCACGGTGGTATCGAGGAAGGCGGAAGTATGAACCTTCTCTCTTCCGCAGGGGTGAAGCTTGATCTCGTCATACCACTCCTTGGAAGTGTGGAGGTCGGCGGTGCCTATAGGTTCAACGAGAAAAACTGGCAGTTCTACTTCTTCATGGGAAGCTGGTAAGGAGGGAGGCGATGAAAAAGATCGGCATCATCGGTGGTGGACAACTCGGGAAGATGATGACGCTGGAAGCGAAGAAGATGGGGTTTTACGTGACAGTACTCGATCCCACTCCGAGGAGTCCCGCAGGACAGGTGGCGGACGAGCAGGTGGTGGCGGGGTTCTTCGACTCAGAAAAGATAGAAGAGCTGGTGAAAAACTCGGACGTCACCACTTACGATCTTGAACACATAGACGTTCAAACGTTGAAAAGACTCTACGATGAGGGCTACAGGATACATCCTTCTCCATACATTCTGGAAATCATCCAAGACAAGTTTGCCCAGAAGGAGTTTCTGAGGAAAAAGGGCATTCCTGTTCCCAGATACAAGCTGGTGAAAGATTTAAAAAGCGACGTTGAAGATTTCGACTTTCCTGTCGTTCAGAAGGCAAGAAGGGGAGGATACGACGGCAGGGGTGTGTTCGTTATAAGAAGTGAAAAAGACCTGGAAAATGCCATATACGGTGACACTTACCTCGAAGAGTTCGTCGAGATAGATAAAGAACTCGCTGTCATGGTGGCAAGAAACGAGAAAGGAGAAATAGCGTGCTACCCTGTGGTGGAGATGTACTTCGATGAGGAAGCAAACATCTGTGACGCAGTGATAGCACCAGCAAGGATAGAAGAAAAACACGCAAAAAGAGGACAGGAGATAGCAAGAAGCATCGTGGAAGCCTTCGAAGGTGTGGGAATCTTTGGGATCGAGATGTTTCTCACAAGGAGCGGTGAAATCCTAGTCAACGAGATCGCACCACGCCCGCACAACTCCGGTCACTACACCATAGAAGCGTGCGTAACAAGTCAGTTCGAACAGCACATAAGGGCAATTATGAACCTGCCTCTGGGTTCTGTGAAACTTCTCACTCCCGCTGTGATGGTAAACTTGCTCGGTGAGAGGAATCACAGTGGAAGACCCACCCTCATCGGCTTGGAAGAGGCCCTGGCCATAAGAGGCCTTTCACTCCATTTCTACGGAAAGAAGGAAACAAGGCCATACAGAAAGATGGGGCACTTCACCGTGGTGGACGAGGACGTTGAAAATGCCCTCAAGAAGGCCTTGAAAACCAAGAAGATTCTGAAGGTCGTATCGGAGGAGGGAATGGTGTGCCAAAAGTAGGGATCATCATGGGGAGTGACTCTGATCTTCCTGTAATGAAGCAAGCAGCGGAGATCCTCGAAGAGTTCGGGATAGACTACGAAATCACGATCGTTTCTGCCCACAGAACTCCGAATCGCATGTTCGAGTACGCGAAAAGTGCCGAGGAGCGCGGTATAGAGGTCATCATCGCAGGCGCAGGAGGAGCAGCGCACCTTCCCGGAATGGTCGCAAGCATCACACACCTTCCCGTGATAGGTGTTCCCATCAAGACTTCCACACTGAACGGTCTTGATTCTCTTTTCTCCATTGTTCAGATGCCAGGGGGAGTTCCCGTCGCCACCGTTGCCATAAACAACGCGAAGAATGCCGGTATACTTGCAGCGTCCATTCTTGGAATCAAGTATCCAGAAATCGCCCAGAAGGTGAAGGACTACAAAGAAAAAATGAAGCAAGAGGTTCTAGAAAAAGCAAGAAAACTTGAAAAGATGGGATACAGAGAGTATTTGAATTCGTGATAAAATTAACTTGGAAGAACCTGTCCCACCTGAGGTGGAGGGTATCCGGCACCGAGGGGGGAGTATGCCCCTTCGGTCGCGTGAAGGGGATTTTTCTTTATCGAGGTGATGGCATGAAACTGCCCGATTCTGGATTCAGAAGGTACATAGTGGTTGCTGGAAGACGGAACGTTGGGAAATCTTCGTTCATGAATGCCCTCGTTGGGCAGAATGTGTCCATTGTGAGCAACCATGCGGGAACAACGACCGATCCTGTCTACAAATCTATGGAACTTTTCCCGATCGGCCCTGTCACACTCGTGGACACCCCTGGTCTTGACGATGTTGGTGAACTCGGAAGGCTCAGGGTAGAAAGAGCAAGAAGAGTGTTCTACAGAGCAGACTGCGGCATACTCGTCACAGACGGAGCCCCCACCCCTTATGAGGACGACGTTGCAAACCTTTTCAGGGAGATGGAGATACCCTTCGTAGTTGTGATAAACAAGCTCGACATTTTGAAAGAAAAAGCCATGGAATTGAAAAGACTCTACGAGGATCGATACAGAACAAAGGTGCTGCTCGTCTCGGCCCTGCAGAAGAAGGGCTTCGAGGAGATAGGAAAGAATCTTTCTGAGATTCTTCCAAACGACGAGGAAATTCCCTACCTTGGTGATTTGATAGACGGTGGGGATCTCGTGATACTGGTTGTTCCCATAGACCTTGGAGCACCCAAGGGAAGGCTCATCATGCCGCAGGTACACGCAATAAGGGAAGCACTGGACAGGGAGGCCATCGCCATTGTTGTAAAGGAAAGGGAGCTCAGATACGTGATGGAGAACATCGGAATGAAGCCAAGGCTTGTGATCACAGATTCTCAGGCTGTCATGAAGGTCGTCTCCGATATCCCGGATGACGTAGAGCTCACCACTTTCTCGATAGTGGAATCACGCTACCGCGGAGATCTTTCCTATTTTGTGGAGAGTGTGAAGAAAATAGAAGAACTGAAAGATGGAGACACGGTTGTCATCATGGAAGGTTGCACTCACAGACCTCTTACCGAGGACATCGGAAGGGTGAAGATTCCAAGGTGGCTTGTGAACCACACGGGTGCCCAACTCAACTTCAAGGTCATAGCTGGAAAAGACTTTCCAGATCTTGAGGAAATAGAAGGCGCAAAACTCATCATCCATTGTGGAGGATGTGTCCTGAATCGTGCGGCGATGATGAGAAGAGTGAGGATGTCGAAGAGACTTGGCATCCCGATGACGAACTACGGTGTTACGATCTCCTATCTTCACGGAGCGCTTGAAAGGGCGATTCGTCCATTCAGAGAGGAAGTGAAGGTGTGAGAAAGGAAAAGGACTACCTCGGAGAGCTGGAGATAGAGGATGACGCTTACTACGGAATACACACTAAAAGAGCCTTGATGAACTTCCCTTCTACAGGGGAGAAGCTGGAAGAAACCTTCGTCTGGGCTTATTTTATGGTGAAAAAGGCTTGTGCCTTGCTCAACATGGAACTTGGCTATCTGGACGGGCAAATAGGAGACGCCATCGTCAGGGCGTGTGACGAGTGGAACACGCTGAAAGAACACGTGGTGGTGGACCCACTCTCAGGTGGAGCTGGAACTTCAATAAACATGAACATAAACGAGGTGATAGCGAACAGGGCAACAGAGATACTCGGTGGAAAGAAAGGAGAGTATCTGGTCGATCCCATAGACCATGTGAACCTACACCAGTCAACGAATGATACCTTCCCAACGAGCGCGAAAATCGCTGTTATCGTGAAACTGAGAAAACTCATAGACGCGGTGATAAATCTTCAGGAAAGGATCCAGGAAAAGGAAAAGGAGTTCTATTCGATCAGAAAACCAGGAAGAACTCAACTCATGGATGGCCCACCGATCATGCTGGGTCAGGAGTTCGGTGCTTTCGCTGATGCCCTCGCAAGGGATAGGTGGAGGCTTCACAAAGTCGAAGAGAGAATAAGAAGCGTAAACATTGGAGGTACTGCCATAGGAACAGGAGTCGGGGCACCAAAAGATTATATCCTGAAGATCGTGGAGAAGGTGAGAGAAGTAACGGGTGTAAAGATCGCCAAAGCGGAAAACCTCATAGACGCAACTCAAAACTGGGACGTCATCGCGGAGGTCCATGGTCTTCTCAAATCTCTCGCTGTGAATCTCTACAAGATCGCGAATGACATCAGACTCTTGGGAAGTGGTCCAAGCACGGCGATTGGCGAACTTATCCTACCAGCGGTTCAGGCAGGAAGTTCCATCATGCCAGGAAAAGTAAACCCAGTTGTTCCTGAGTACGTGATGCAGCTATGTCATATGATTTTCGGACACGACATGGTGCTGAACCACGCGTGTGCTCTTGGAAACCTTGAACTCAACCAATTTGCCCCCCTCATCGTCCACCTCACACTCAAATCCCTCACGTTTCTCACAAACGCCTGCAACATACTGGCAGGGTACGTCACAAGAATAAAAGCGAACAAGGAGCGGTGTGAGGAACATCTTTTGAGTTCTGTATCGAACCTCACACCGCTGATAAAGCTGTTTGGTTACGAAGCCGTCTCAGAAGCGGTGAAAAGGGCAAACTGGGATATCAAGAAGGCCTTGGAGACACTCTCGAAAGAACAGAACATGCCTCTCGAGGAGATGATGAAAAAGCTCGATCTGAGGAAGATGACTGGCCTTGGCTACTCCCTGTAAAAGTAATCCACAAGTTTTTCGTAGAGATACCGGTAATCTTCGTAGAGCTTTTCGTACTGGAAATTTTTCCCCGGATCGTGACGGAAGACCTTCTTCGTTCCCAGCTCATGCTCAAGAAAGCCCGTTACGTCTTCCCCCAGAGACTTCAGAGCCATCACGTAAGCGCCGAAGGCCGAAGGATTCTCCACGCTCGTAACCGTGATGCTTTTTCCCAGCACATCTGAGAGAAGCTGAACCCAATAGGGTGAGCTGGTGAAACCTCCTGTTGCAACGATCCGAACAGGATCCACGTCTCCCACTCTTTTCACCGCGTTGTATATGTCCTTTATCCTGAAACAGATCCCTTCCAGCGCAGCTCGTGCGATGTCGCTCTTCCTATGGGAGGAAGTGAGCCCCACCAGAACTCCCCTGTACCTTTCTCTCCAGTGTGGTGCCCTTTCTCCGTTGAGGAAGGGAAGAAAAACGAGGCCGTTTGCCCCAATCGGGGACTTCTTGGCTTCCTCTATGATCTCCTCGTAGCCGTCGAACTTCATAACGTCCTTCAACCACATCAACACAATTCCACCGTTGTTTATCGCTCCTCCGAGCACATAATTTTGCTCATCGATCAGGTAGCACCACGTGGAGATGCCTTCTTGATCTATCACAGGTCTATCCAGAACCACACGGAACGCACCGCTTGTTCCGATCGTTACGGTGGCAGAGTTCGGATCCATCGCGTTCGCTCCTACATTCGTCATCACACCATCTCCACCGCCGAGGACAAAGTACGCTTCTTTATACCCCAGTTCTTTTGCTACCTCGTTTTTCATCTTCACCCGAGTGTAAGGTGAGGCAAGTTCTGGTAGCATTTCTCTTTCCACGCCTGCGATGCTGAGTATCTCCTCATCCCAGTCCAGAGTATGCACGTTCATCATTCCGGTTCCGGAAGCAAGGGAAAGTTCTTCCACGAACCTTCCTGTCAGCTTTTTCACAACGTAAGACTTTATGGAGCAAAACTTCCTTGCATTCGAGTTTCTCTTCATCCAGAGTATCTTGGAAGGCCAGTACATAGGATGAAGAGGACATGCTGTTCTCTCATAGAAAAACCTTGTACCGTATTTTTTCTCGAGTTCCTCTTTTTCTCTGAAAGATCTTCTATCTGCCCAGTTCAGAAGGGGTGTGACGGGGTCAAAATCTTCATCGAGCCCAACCACGCTGTGAAAAACAGAGCTCATACCGACATGCAAAACATTTCCTTCCTTTGGGATCTGCTTCAAAAGGCTGTAAACGGCTGACAAGATCTCTTCTGGGTCCTGCTCCACTGCCTCTGGAGAGGGAAAAGAGATTCTGTAGGATTTCTTCAGAACTTTCCACTCACCGTTGAACTTGAACACGAGGCGAGCGCTCTCTGTTCCAATATCGATGGCTGCTATCATCCTTTCCTCTCCCTCAAATCGTAAAGATATTTCCCGCCGGGTTCTATCCAGAGAGAATCTTCGTCCATGAAATCCTCTTTTCTGACCTTTGAAGGATCCATGTAGCCCAGGTTTACAACCTTGCATTCGTCTTCGGGAATGGACGTTGCCAGGATCACGTCGAATTCGAACTCCTCCTTCCCTGTCTCTGGATCGAACGTTCCCGCTCCCCTCACGTTGATCACGTGCGCCGCAACGTTCTTGTTGAAATCGGGATGCCTTTTCAGATACCACTTCACATAGTCTTTACAGTGATATCCGATTTCCCTGATCCATTTGTCCATCTGCGGGTTGGAGTGGAATTTTTTTATATGAGGTGCATAGATGATGATCTGGCCTCCTTTGGCCATCACACCGGGTCTTTGGAGTTTGTAAGAACCCTTCCCGGCCGTCCAGACTTCGTCGTATTCTTCTCCGATCACCTGAACAGCTCTTTTGAGAGGGCGGTCTATGTACTTCACATGTAATGTCGAGCTGAGCTCACACGCTTTTTCGTACGCTCTCAAAAAGCCCTCATATCCCTCATCGATATAGAGTGCCCTCGGGATCACCTCTTCTTCTTCCTCATAGACCATGTTCAGGGTGAAGGATCTTGATTTGATCTTCTGGAAGATCATCTCTGAAGCACGATTTATGATCTTTCGTGCGGGATTGTCCACTGTACCTATGAGTTTCGGGATACCCATGAGTACAGCAGCCCAGTGGAACGTGTCCACCACCTCGGGACTCGCTATTCCTGGAATGACGATCTTCAATCCACCTGAAAAACCCGTTGATTCGTGAGGAACGGTACCGTTTATGAAGAAGATCGCATCGAAATCTTCAAAGAGAAGCCTGTTCACCTTTATTGGTATCTCTTCCCTCAGATCTCCTTCGGTCATTTCGGAGACAAAATCGGCTGGAAGCACTCCAACGAGTCCTAGTGCTTTCGGATTGAAGAACTCGTGGTTGTGGAAGAAAACTCCCTTGTCATTTCTTGAGAGCCCCAGTTTTTTTTCGAACTCCTCCACTTTCATTGCCCTGTGCGTGCCGCTTGCGTTGAGCGTGTGAAACTCCTCCATACCTTTTTCCGAGAGCAACTTGTAGAGATTTTTTGCAATCAGGTGGGTGAAATCCACACGGGTGTAATCTGTGTGGACAACCAAGACTTTTTTCACCTTTCCCAGGTCGTTTACAAGTTTTGCAAGTCCTTCCTTTATTTTCTCTTCGGTTAGCGGATTTCCTTCCAAATACACCATCATACTCTCACTCCTTCAGTTTGCAGTCCATCCACCGTCCACGAAGATAATCTGTCCCGTCACATATCGAGCTTCTTCAGAAGCAAGGAAAACGGCCACACCTTTCAGATCTTCTGGGACACCCGTTCTACCAAGGGGAATCCTCTTGAGCATGTAATCCAGTTTCTCCGGATCGCTGAAAACCGCCTCTGTCATCCTTGTCCTGTACCAGCCGGGAGCGATGGCGTTCACCCGGATGCCGTACTTTCCCCATTCTTTCGCCAGGGCCTTTGTCAGAGAGGCAACTCCTCCTTTCGAAGCAGCGTATGCAGCGATGTTCGGCATCGTGACCTCCTCCACGGTGAGAGAACCGATGTTTATGATCGAGGGATTATCTGACTTTTTGAGAAGACGAAAGGCCTCTCTGCACACGTAATAAGTCCCAAGAAGATTCACCTCTATCACCTGTCTGAACTCATCTATGGGAAACTCCTCCGCCGGGTGCCTTCTGTTTATTCCCGCCGCGTTGACCACCACATCGAGCTTTTCGAACTCTTTTTCTATAGTGTTCATCAAGCTTTCCACTTCTTCGTAATTCGACACATCACATTGGTAAGCCACCGCTTTCACTCCGTAATCTCTCTTCAGTCTCTGTGCTGCTTTCGAGGTCTCTGAAAGGTTTCTGCTTGTAACGATCACCGAACAGCCAGCCTCTGCCAGTCCCTGAGCGATACCAAATCCCAGACCACGGGAGCCGCCGGTTACAAGAGCCACTTTTCCCTTAAGATCGAACAACTCAATCACCCCTCAAAAGATCCACGTGTCTTTTTATGTGGCTTGCCACAGTTTCGTAGAATAGTTCTTCGTTCTGGCTCAGTGTTTCAAATATTTTTCCTTTCAGGGACTCATCTTTGAGGACGGAACCGTACGTAACATGGATCAACTGCCTCACGTTGGTATCTTTGAAGAGTTCTGGAAGATCTTCATCCCTCACTCCTTCTACATCTGGAACCTTTGAAAGATCGGCAGATATGTGGTAGGATCTTCTATCCTCTTCGAAATGATCGAGGGCGCACCTGTAGATCTCACGGAAGAGCGCGGGATTGACCATCGAGATCACTTTTATCGCTTCAAGGTAGCTCGTTCCAGCCGTTTTCACATGGAAAAGACCGTCCGTCGCAGAAGAGAAGGCCGGATAAACGGAGAACTTGTCACTTCCGGAGTGTAAAGACAACTTGTAGCCTTCGAACATCCTCGCAATCTCGGCGTGCATCTTGATCTCTTTCTCGAACAGCCCAAGGTCTCCTTTGTAATCGATCCCTTTTTCCCACTCACCGATGAACCTCAGGGCAAGGTTGGTGAATTCCACATCTCGTCGCCTGAGCTCTTCCACAACGAAGATATGGAACAGTGGGCTGGTAGGTGTTTCCGTCTCGTCAACGGAAACCTCGAAGTCGAAATCTGAGGTTTCTTCTTTCAAAATTTGATACATCATATCTACGTGAGCGATCGCATCGTAATACACCAGAGCAGCATCCCTCAGATTTCTTTCATCGAACTCCAGTCTTTCACCAAGGACGGAGTACTTTTTTCCAAGGTAAATCTTGTCGATTCGCTCTTTCCTCAGTATCTCTTCAAATATCTCGTTCTTCTCTCTCTCACTGAGTTTTGAGAGGTTTCTCACATGGTCCGAAGGATCGACCGTGAACATGGAAAAACCTTCTCTTGCAGCTGCAACAAGATCCTCAGGATTTTTCACATGATCCGCATCCGCTCCAAACCTTTCTGTGTATCCCTCCTGGAACACTCCCCAAGTTGCGTCGTCAAGTACGTTTCTCCATATTCTCCCCGTTCTTTCGTTTTCTCTCACAGACTGCTGGGCAAAAACGGGAAACAAACCAGAACCCCTCAGTGCCCTCACGTGGGCAGGTGTTGTGATACCGAGTCTGTCTCCTGTTCCAAAGGATGGTTTCAATCCTGCTCGGATGGGTTTCAGATCGGGAAAGATTCCCCTTAATATCTCAAGATTTTCATGGTTTGGTTTGCAGAAGAAGAACTCCTTTCCGTTCACGCGATGCTTTTTGAAAAACGAAAATCTTGGTACATTTTGTCCCACGACAACAAGGACCTTCCCTTCTTCGCCCTTTGCCAAGAAAAAGGAGAGACCCTCTTTTTCTCTGTAAGATTTCTCGTATACGGTGTATCCCCTTCCGAAGTGTTCGTTGAAAACCTGCAAAACCATACTTTCACCCTCTTTCGTACGCGTACAGGTTCTTTATGGTTTCCATCTCCACGTTTCTCAGGTGCTCTTTCAATTTCTCAATAGCGCCTTCTCTGTCACCACGCAGGATATTCTCTATGAGCTCTTTGTGCTCCCTGTTCGAGACGATGTATCTCTCATTCAAATGCCTCACAAGATCTATACGGTCCCATATCTTCTCGTACAGAGAGATAATGAGCTCGTTTCCGGATGCTTTGATGAAAAGTTTGTGGAGCCTCTCATCAGAGTCATCGAACAGATCTCTTTTCAAACTTTTTTCAACGTTTTCTATCTCTTCTTTTATGTCCAGAAGTTCCTGGAATCGGGCGACGCTTTCGAAGTAATTTTCAAGACAGAAAACTTCCATCATGATCCTCGTTTCTATCGTTTCTCTTATGAACTTCTCATCAACCTCTGTAACGAAGAACCCAACCCTTGGAACCACCTTCACAAGACCTTCAGAAGCCAGCTGGAGGAGAGCATCCCTCACCGGTGTGAAGCTTATTCCAAGTTTCTCAGAAAGCTCTCTCACGTTGAGCTTTTCTCCCAGTTTCAACTCGTGATTCAGTATCATTCTTTTAAGGAGGTTGTAGACCTTCGTTCTCACAAGATCCACTTCGATCTTTTTCATTCTATCTCTCCTTCCTCCCAGTTGATGTGGAACACACCCTCTTTGTCCACTCTTTCGAACGTGTGTGCTCCGAAGAAATCTCTTTGAGCCTGAATGAGGTTTGCAGGGAGCCTTTCTTCCGTCAGACTCATGAAATAGTTGTAAGCGGAGCTCAGAACGGGAACCGGCATCTCACTGTCTATCGCCATCTTCAGAACCCTCTTCAGGGAGTCTACGCGATCTTTCAGAAGAGAGATCACGTCTTCATTCTCCAAAAAGTAAGGGTTGTCACTGGACACGTATTTCCTCAATGTGTCTATCAACTTCGCTCTTATGATACATCCTCCCTTCCATATTCTCAGCACTTCGGAAAGGTTTATTCCGTAACCGAACTCTCTCGATGCTTCCGTGATCAACCACATTCCCTGAGAAAACGCTGTAAGCATGGAGAAATAAAGTGCGCTTTCGAGGTCTTTCAACAGTTCACTTTTTCCCCGTGAAGGGTTTCTTCTTTTATTATACAGTTTTGAAAGCTTCACTCTTTTCTCTTTGAAATGGGAGATTATCCTTTCAACCACGGCCAGGTTTATGGAGGGAGTGGGAATTCCAAGGTCGAGAGCTGCCTGAGACGACCACTTTCCAGTTCCCTTTTGCTCTGCTTTGTCCAGTATCATGTCAACCATCGGTTTTCCCGTCTCTTCGTCCTTTTTTCTCAAGATCTTGTATGTGATCTCCACGAGGAAAGAGTTGAGCTCTCCAGAGTTCCACTCTTCGAAGACACCAGACATCTCATCAGGAGAAAGGTTCAGAACATTTCTCATAATGTGATAGATTTCCGCTATCGATTGCATGATGACGTATTCTATCCCGTTGTGGACCATTTTCACGAAGTGACCAGCAGACCTTTCACCAACGTAAGTGCAACAGGGTCCGTCCTCCGTCTTTGCGGCGATCTTCAGAAGAACTTCCTCAACCAAACCGTACGCCTCTCTGCTCCCACCGGGCATAAGAGAAGGTCCATGAAGGGCTCCATACTCACCACCCGAGACTCCCATCCCAAGAAAAAAGAATCCCTTTTCGGTGAGATCCTTGAAACGTCTTTCTGTATCCAGATAGTGAGAATTTCCACCGTCTATAATCAAATCTTCCGACTCAAGATAGGGAAGAAGCTGAGAAATAGTATCGTCAACAGGTTTTCCTGCTTTCACCATCAGGATGATCTTTCTTGGCCTTTCAAGAGACCCCACAAACTCTTTTATACTGTAATGAGGCTCTATTTCTTCGTTTTTTACCCGACTCTTTACGAACTCTTCTGTTCTTCGCGCTGTTCTGTTGAAAACAGAAACTTTGTAGCCCTTTCTTGCAATATTCAAAGCAAGATTCTGTCCCATCACCGCAAGACCTATAAGACCAATGTTGGATTTCATGGGTATCACCTCCTAGGATGTGTGATAATTCCTAGCTGAAGCTAATACTTTAATCTGCTATCTGGCTGCTAGATTTTCATGATCTTTCAGCCACTGAATTTGCTACCCAGGAACATGGTAAACCATGGGACGTAGGTTACAAGTAGCAGCACGACTATCATAGCTATATAAAACGGCCAGATTGCTTTCATAACTTTTTCTATGGTTGTCTTCCCTACAGCGCATCCTACAAACAAGGTATTACCAACCGGTGGTGTACACAGGCCAATTGAGAGATTCAAAAGCAAGATGATACCGAATTGTATGGGTGACCATCCCAGTTGCGTGACTATTGGCAGCAAAATAGGAGTGACTATAAGTATCAAAGGAGCCATGTCCATGATCATCCCCAAAACCAAGAGCACGCCATTAATCAATAGCATTAGAAGATACTTATTATCGGTTATTTGGAGAAGTTCATGCGCAACAGTGTACGGTATTCTCAAATACGCCATAATGTAACTGAAAGCGGAGGCATTGGCTATTAAAAACAACACTTGTGCGATTGTTAGAGTAGCGTTCTTAAAAACAGTCACCAAACTTTTGAGATCCAAGCTCCTATAAACAAACAGGGTTATCACCATGGCGTATACTACAGCAACCACTGATGCCTCGGTGGCTGTGAATATACCAGCAACGATTCCTACTATGATGATGACAGCTACCAGAAGACCAAGGATTGAGTCTCTAGCAATTCGAAGAGCCTCTTTCAAAGGTACTTTCTCTGCTCTGGGATAATTCTTTTTTCTGGCGATTATGTAAACCACAATCATTTGAGCAATGCCGACCATTATTCCTGGAATGTATCCTGCCATAAAATAAGGACCTTGCCCATGAATTTCAAAGCTTCGACTGTGGGATACCTTCTGCATGGTCTTTTGCTGCTTTTAGAGTGACTGCATCATAAGATATGTGATGTTTTAAGCGTCACCGAGTATGATTGTACCACAAAATGATAACACAAGAAATGAAACAAAAAGATTTCAATAATCGCTGTTAAAGAAAGATGATCAAAAATATCCGGAATATCCGGGTATAATCTGTAATGCTCAGGACATTCAACGAGACATCGTTCCAACGGACGAGGCAGCGATGATTTCCATGATCTTTTCAGGGGTGGTTTCTGTTTTCTCAAGATCGCCAATCTTTTCTCCCTTTTCTAACAATACAAATCTGTCGGCCACTTCATAGACATGATAGATATTGTGAGTTATGAAGATGACTGCTATTCCTCTTCTCTTGGCTTCGAGTATATGCTCCAGCACCCTCTGAGTCTCTCCAACCGAGAGAGCAGCGGTGGGTTCGTCGAGTATCAACAATTTGGCACCGAAATGAATGGCCCTTGCAATTGCTATCGCTTGTCTTTCACCGCCAGATAGGAAGGCAACTGTTTCATCAGGGGATCTCACGAATATTCCTACATCTTTCAGAGCCCCTACAGTGATTTTCTTCATCCTTTTAACATCCAGTGTTCCGAAGGGACCTTTCACAATCTCGCGCCCCAGAAAGAAATTCCTCCAGATAGGCATCAAATTGACCAAAGCAAGGTCCTGGTACACCGTTTCTATACCAAGCCTTCGGGAATCCCAAGGTGACTTGAAAGCAACTCTTTTTCCCTCAAAATATATTTCTCCTTCATCCGGCTGATAGTACCCGACAAGTATCTTGATCAACGTTGACTTTCCTGCCCCATTGTCTCCAAGTAAACCCACTATTTCATTCCTTCTCACCCAAAAGTCTACACCCTTTAAAGCTTGAACCCCCCCAAAGCTTTTTCTAATGCCACGCATTTCTACAAGGAATTCGCTCATCCTGCCACCTTCTTTCTTATCCTGGCGTTTATTATAGCGGCAACTATTAAAATAACACCTATAAAGGCTCTATACCAGTAAGCTGGAGCCCCCGCCAGAACCAGACCACTTCGAACCATCCCTATCATAAATGCCCCTATGAAGGTCCCCAGGACACTTCCGAATCCTCCTGACAGAAGGGTACCACCGATTACAGCGGAAGCTATGGCTTCGAGTTCCATTCCCTGCCCCAGCGTGGGATCAACTATCTTGAATCTCCCAAATGTGGTAATTCCAGCCAACCCTGCTAAAAGACTGCTGATGACAAAATTAACAATTTTCACTCTGTCCGTTGGTATTCCCAAGGCTTTCGCCGCACCAAGGTTACCACCCGTTGCAAAGACCCAGTTTCCATAGCAAGTCCTCTCAAGTATTATCCAGAAAACAACAGCCAGAACTATGAACCAAACCCCTGAATACCTCAAACCACCCACTATTCTGCCTCCGAATACGTTAAGAACTTCGCTGCTTCTTTCAAGCATTATGGGAAATCCGCCGGTAACGGCTAAAAGAATCCCTCTCCAGAACATCATAGTCCCAAGAGTGGTGATGAACGAAGGAATGCCTGTTTTCAGTGTGACGATACCGTTCAACAATCCTAAAGATGCTCCCAAAAGCAGCGATATTATCAAAGCTATGCCGTCGGGTTGCCCTTTGTTTATAAGTATCGCCATAACCATTGGTACCACAGCGTACACAGAACCCACAGAAAGATCGAATTCCCCCGATATCATGAGGAGGGTAATGCCAATAGCAACTATCCCTAACTCCGAAGCCATAGTAAAAATTGAAGCAAGGTTATCTATGCTCAAGAACCGATCCGATAAAACAGAAAACAGAATGAAAAAGACCACTATCCCTACGATTGCCCCCAATTCTTTCATGAGAGGAAACCTGATCATCAACGACTTAGAACCAGAGTGACTAACGTTTATCATGATTTTCTCCCCCTTGACGGACAATACCGGGGGGAGGAACCCCCGTGAATCGGATTATCTGTAACCCTCCCTGACCGTTTTTTCTACAACGTCCACATTGCTCTTGTCAACAATAGAAGGACCGGTGAGTACCTTCTCACGTGGTATGAGACCATATTCCTTGTAAAGGTAAAGAAACACGACGGGTAGATAACCCTGGAGATACTGCTGCTGGTCTATGGTGAAAAGCACAGTACCATCTTTTATAGCTTCTATGACCTTGGTTGTAAGGTCCATGGCTCCTATCTTTACTTTTCCTTTTAAACCTTCCTCTTCAACAAGTTGAATGGCAGGATGCGCTCCCAATGGCCCAAGAGTGAAAATGGCATCAGTATCGGGATGCTTCATGAGGTAACTCTTCATAATGCTCAGCGCTTTCGTGGGGTCTGTTGTGATGTCGAGCTTTTCAACGGGAATGTTCTTTTCGGAGAGAACGTCCATAATACCCTTTGCTCTTGCTTCCAAACCAGCGTGTCCAGGCTCGTGAATGGCAATAACGGCTCTTTTTGGAGTGAACTCTTGTAACATTCTTCTGGCAGCATAAACTCCTGCCAGATATTCATCCATGCCGACGTAAACTAGGTACGGTATGGCTTCCTCAGGTGACCTTGTGTCTGGCACGTTTATCGCCACCACCGGAATACCCATTTTTATGGCTTTTCTCAGAGGTTCATCCAAAGCCACGGGATTGGTTATTGTGACAATTAAACCGTCAGGCTTCCTGGCGATAGCACTGTTTACAAGATCGATGAACTCTTTCAAAGAATATTTCTCTGGCCCAAGGTAAACCGTCTCTACTCCATACTTTTCGCCAGCATCCCTTAAACCTTTCATAACTACTGCCCAGAACGGATCAGCAGGTCCTCCATGCGA
>NZ_JAGGZH010000041.1 GCF_021162145.1 Thermotoga sp. | reverse complement strand
CAATAGGAAGGCCTTGGTTGTTCAAACAAATAAAGGAGTTCTTAGAGCGTGGAGAATATTTTGAACCTTCTTTAGACGATATTCTAAGGTCTTTCGAGATGCACTTGAGTCTTTTAGTTGAAGTCAAGGGGGAAGAGAAAGCTATCGAAGGAAGGAGGAAATTTATAGCGGGGTACACGAGGAATTTGAAAGGGGCAAGAAGGTTCAGAGATGAGGCGATAAAAGTGAAAGACCTTCGAACTTTGAGAGAAATGTTTTATAATTTCCTCAAGGAGGTGTGAACATGTTCTCAGCAAAAGAGTTGTTGAACATCGCCGTGAGAGTAGAAAAAGATGGGGAAGAGTTCTACAGAAAACTAGCAGAACGTTTTGAAAAACCGGATATAAAGGAGTTCTTTTCTTACATGGGCCGCCAGGAGGCAGAGCATGCCCATACATTCGAAAGTATAGGAGCAGAGTTGGGCGCCGATGAGGAAACATACCTTAACCTTGAAGATGCGGAAGAGTATCTGAAGAGTTTCGTCGAGGGAAGGTTTTTCCCGGATGCTGCCACGTTGGAGAAATACTTGAAAGAAAAGTCCGTGGAAGATGCGATCGATTTTTCTATATCCGTGGAAAAAGAGACCATCATCTTCTACTACGAGGTCCTCGAGCTCCTGAAGAACGAGAGGGCAAAAGCTCTCGTCAAAAGCATAATAAACCAGGAAAAGCAACACGTGGTGAAGCTACTGAGAATAAAGGGGATGATCCCTTAGGATGCCTTTTTACAAATACGTTGCCGTGGAGGGGAGTGGAAGAAAAGTAACGGGGGTTATAGAAGCTGAAAACAAGTTGAAGGCGATTTCCATTCTCGCCGAAAGAGGGCTGATGGTCGTACGTGTTGAGGAACACAAAGGTCCAAAGAAGAATGCCCCGTTCTTTCAGATTTCCATCAGTGAGATTGCTACCTTCTGTCGTCAGCTTTCCATAATGATATCGGCCGGTATAAGAATAAAAGAAGCGTTGAACATACTGGCACGCCAGGAAGTTTTCTCGAAACGATTCAGGAAGGTCATATTGGAGATAGCCGTCAACGTGGAGACCGGTGATACGCTGGCCGACGCCTTTCGAAAGGTGGGTGTTTTCGACAACGTGTTGATCAGCATGCTGGAGGCGGGAGAAGAAGGGGGTGTTCTGGATAGAACTTTAAGGAGGGCAGCGGATTTTTACGAGAGTGTGAAAAGACTCCAGGACGAGGTCAAATCTGCAATGGCCTATCCCCTGTTTGTTCTGTTCTTCGCCATCGTGATCGTTCTTGTGATCAGTTTCTATATTCTGCCAAATCTTGTTCGGGCCTTTGGAACTTCCATTCCTTTGTCTCCCACTATTCGATCTCTTCTGAAGATCAACGAATTCCTCGGTAAGAACTGGCTGTGGTTTTCTGTCCTCGTGACTGGGATCATGTTTGGTCTCTTCATTCTCGTGAAATCGAGATACGGAACTTACATAAAAGAGTACCTCTCCTTTCTGTTTCCTCCCGTCAGGAAATTGAGGCAAAACATGGGACTTGAGAGATTCGCAAGAACACTTGGAATCCTTGTGAGTAGTGGCGTGAGGATAACGGATGCGATCAAGATGGCGGCACAGGCTTCCAATTCACCTTCGATCGTTGGGAAGAGTGATGAGATGGTGCAGAAAGTCTCAGAAGGCAAAACGCTGAGAGATACCTTCGCGGAAAGTGGGGTGTTCCCCCAGCTCATTTACGAGATGATAGGAACAGGTGAAGAAACAGGAAAGGTTGACGAAGTGATGGAAAGAGTGGCCGATTTTTATGAGGACATCGTGCGAAACAGTGTGAAGCGTCTGGTTTCGTTGGTGGAGCCACTCTTGATAGCAGGGGTTGGAGGATTCGTGGCTTTCCTTGCGTACTCTATCTACACCACCGTTTTCCAGCTCCAGAGGAGCATAGGAAGATGAGTATTGTTGAAATACTCGTGGTCCTTGCCGTTTCGCTTCTGATAGTGAGTTTTTTTATCCCCATTCTTTGGAAGAAATCAGAAGAGGATGTTCAATCAATCGTTGTCAAGATAAAAACTATGAAGTCTCTGGAATTATCTTCTAAGGATGGTATTCTAACAATAGAAGACACTGGAAGAATAATTGTTTACGATCCACACAGGAACGAGAAAACAACCTATCAGTTCCCCTTCTCCTTTCAATCTGAGGGACCAACCGTTGGTAGGAACGTTACTTTCATGAACGGCTTTGTGTCGACGGCCGGTACGGTCTATGGTGAGGGATGGAAGATAACAGTCGAGCCCGTCACCGGAAGAATGAGGATACACAGGGGGAGATAGCTTGCAAATCTTCTACAACGATATTTTGACATTGAATTTGTGTTCCCACTGTGTGGAGATAGTTCGTGCTAGAATGCGTGGTTCAAAACTTAGAGTTTTGAAAAGCGTGTTCAGTGTGGTGGACACCCTTGACAACGAAAAAAGAAAGGAAACTATTTCCGCTCTGATGAAGGATGTCGAAAAAGACCTCGAAGATATCGTTGTTGCAAACATGCCTATGGAAAACGTCCTGATCATGAAGATAAAAGTACCACCATCTTTGAACAAGCAGAACACCCTAGAATACGCCACCATGGAGATATCCAGGAATCTCGGCATAGTTCCCGAGCAGCTGATCGTGGCCCCTCTTGGAATACACGAAGGAGAAGGATTGTTCTTTGTGTCGAAGGTGGATCAGGTGAAAACGTTTGTTTCAGAGTTGATGGAAGCAGGATTCCCCGAAACGGATGTTGTGATACCAGATATTGTGAAATATCTGGAGTTTTTTGATTTTTACTTCAGAAGGCGTTTAAAGGGAATCACCGTCCTCGTTGTGGCTTCATTTTTCAACGACTACTATTCTATCGTGGTTTTGGAAGACAAGCACTATCGATCCTGCAGAATGGTCTTTTCTATCTTCTGGGATTACATGGACGTTGTAGCGGAGAACACAGGTATACAGCCGAAAGAACTGTTTGAAGGAATGGTGGAGATTTCTCTGGACTTTCTCCAACCGTACTTTGGAGATTTTCTCCTGGAACTGGATAGAGAGGTGAAGATAACACTCGATGAGGTCTCGTTGGACAGAGTAGATCAATTCTTCTACATCATCGATCCACCTGTTTTCTTCCAAGTTTTCATGCAGGCCCTGCAGAAGTTCGAAGGTACAGTTTTGAGAGAAGGGCCGGTTCCTTCTGTAAAGTCCGGTGTATCGATGGGAGGTCTGGGGTTGCTACTGAGAGGGGGAAGGGAAATTGGAAAGGTTAAACATCTATCCGTATAAGAAACGAAAGGTGAAGGTAACCACCTTTGCTGTTCTTCTCATTGTGATGCTGCTTCCGCCTGTTTCGTTCAACGTTTACTTCAGATACGTCAAAGAACAGATGGTGGAAAATCTGGAGAGTGAGTACGCGGAGATCCTCGGTGCGTATTCGGTGGATCTCTCTATCGACTCGTCCAGGAATCTAGCAGAGGTGTCCCGAATCGAAAATGTGCTGTTGAACCAGATCAAAACCTTGGAATTCAGGGTGAATTCTTTGAATGCCTATCTCGAAAAGAGAAAGAACTGGGAGGATTTCTCCAATTTGCTCACGGAGATTTTCAAGGGACGGGGCAGAACGTTGATCTATCTGAGCTTTTCTCCACAGAAAGCAGTTTTGGAGTTTTACGAAGTTTCCAGGAAGTCTCAGAAAGTCCTGCCAGAGAGTTTCCTGAAAGATGGGAGGATAAAATTGGAGCTCTTGTTTGAAGAACACTTGCCAGAAGGATACACCATGAAGAAATACAGGCTGGAGTACGAGGTGGCGAAGAGATGAGAGGAATTAACAGGAAGTTTGCTATCTGGTTTTCTGTCCTGACGCTTTTGGCGCTGGTATTTGGTTTGCTTGTTCCAGACTTCGTGATATTCATGTTCAACACCAAGAAAGTTGAAGAAAAGCTGGCAAACCTTGCATCTGCATACAAAATCTTCCGTGCAAAGCAAAAAGAGTACATGGATATTCTGAGAGCAATAGAAAACACCCCTGATTTCGACTGCGAGCCGGGAAACAGAGAAATCAGTGTGATGGAAGCCGGAGATCTGTTGAGAAAGCTTATCGCAACGAGGAAAGTGACGGTGAAACAACTGGTGATCGATGCTAAAAAGGTGATTCCGGTTGACTTCTTGGGATTGTCAATATCCCAACCGAAAGTGAAAATTTCACTGGATATGGAAGAGGTGAAACGATGAGTCGACGAACACTTGTTTTACTGGTGGTGATGGGCGCGGTCTGGGTGCTGGCGTTTTTCTATCTCTTCAGGGGGAGCACGAGTGTGGCGACTTTTCAACAGGAAAAGGTAGTGGATTTGGTCTCTCTCGTGAGTAAGATACACATCGATTCAAACCTGAAGAAAATGGTGATTGAAAAGTCTCCTGAAAGTCTGCCAGAAGTTTTCAATCCTGTCAGGCTCAGTTTTGGAAAAGAAGCGGCCGATACTCTCATAGTGACTCTTCCCACATTGAGCTACAAATTCCTTGGGTTCATCAAAACAGAGAATGGAGTGAGAATCTTTCTTTCTGACGGAAGGAATCGCTTTGAAATCTCAGGGAAGAATCCTGTCTTTGACAGGTACGCTGTCACCTACGTTTCCAGTTTAGGGGTGTTGGTACTGGACGTGGAGAATGGAAGATTTTTCTCAATAAGGTGAGAAGGGGTGTTGACCATGAGAGAAACTCTTGTTGGTCTTTTCCTCTTGATTGCGGGAGCGTTGTTCTCTGCTGAACTCGTGGGAGTGTTGCCCCAGATAAAGGAGGATCAAGTGCTCATAGAGATTCAAATTTCCTCACCCGTTGAGGATATCTCCGCGGAGATGAACTCCTCTAGGACTGTGTTCTCCGTGTTTCTGAAGGGGGTTCAGATGAAGATAAGCAGGTTCATGGTCCCAGTTAGCGTTGGACCCGTTGAGGGTGTCCGAGTCGTGAATGTGGGAAGCGGTGTTATGGTGTCTGCGAGTTTGTTGGTTCCTTTCCCAGGAAGTTACGAACTGGAAGGAAACAAGGTGATCATGAAATTCCCGAGAACCAAGGAGAGGATAGACGTATCCTTTGAAAACATGCCCTTTGAGGACATGGTGAAGTATCTCGCAGAGAGATTGAATCTCAACGTGATAGTTTCAGAAAGCGTGAAAAGCGCAACAACAAGCCTGAAATTGAACGACGTAACACCGGAGGATGCCCTGAGAGATCTTCTTGTGACCTTTGGGGAGGTTGCCTACGCTTACTTTCCAGATGGAACGATGTTCATTGGAAAGTACGAAGAGGTTTCCGGGAGATTTCAGAGATTTTGGGGTATATACAAGGTGGAGAATCAGACCGTGGCGGATAGAATAAAGAGCCTCATCTCGCAGGAGGCCATGATAGATTATCTTCCATCGAAATCAGTGCTCTTTGTTTATGGAACCTCAGAAGAGCACGATCTTGTAGCGAGTCTCCTTTCGGTCTCCCCACCCCTTCAGCAGAAAGAAGTGTCCTTCTCAGTGGAAGCGAGTAAGGTAGAAGAACTCCTGTCTGCTCTGAAAGATGTCTATCAGTTCGAATACCATCTCTTGAAACCGGTGTCCAGGGTTATTCTCGCGGGAGATTCTGAAACCATCGCAAAAGTCGAAAAGTACATGAAGATCTTGGAAACCGGTGTAGAGCAGATTGAATCCCAAACTGTTTCCACAAAAAAGTTCGTTTTTTATGCTTATGATCCAAAGGCTGCTGCCAATTTGATCAAGTTGATCCTTGGAATAGATGCCCAGGCTTACGAGGAAATGAACTTGGTAGTGTGCCAGGTACCGATAGACAGGGAAAAAGAATTGGTGGATTTCATAGCGGAAAACGATCTCGAGCTCGGCAACGCGTACTACCTCGATGTAAAAAAGGGTGAGGAGGATTTCTTAAAGGAGGCACTCCAGTTTCTTGGTATTCCCGCTTCGAGGCTGAAGTTTCTCGATATCGATGGAGAAAACGTAAAAGTATCTCTTTCTGTTCCCAAGAACATGTACGAGAAGATCTCTTCCGTTCTGAAAAAGCTCTTGGACCTCAGGCGAAAAAACTTCACTGCAAAAGCTCTCGAGTTGAAACGGGATATTCAACAAGAATTGCTTGAGGCCGTCTCGAAAATGTACGGTGTCTCGGTGGATAAAGTGGGGAAGTTCGTCTTCATTGAAGGGGCTCTACGTTCTGTCAATGGTGCTGTGGATTATTTGAACAAGCTTCAAACCAGATACACTCGATTTCTGAAGATCTCTCTGAGGGAGGAGAGTCTGGAAGATTTGAAAAAGTTCATCCTAGAGAAGTACGATGTGGAGATCGATTACTTCCCGGCATTGAAAATGCTCATGCTCAGTGGCATGGATGAGAAAAGACTGCAGGAAGCAGCCGAGGAATTGAAAGCTATCGTCTCGGAGGAAAAAACAGTGCGATTCGTGAAAAAAGTGAGAGCCGTTTCTCTCGACAAGGTAAAGGCGGTTCTCAGCCAACTCTACGATGTCTCCGTGGAAGAGTTGGGAAACGAAATAGTCGTTATCGGTAGCGAATTCGAAGTTAAAAGTGCCATGGATCTTCTCCAAAAGATCCTGAGCTCGAAAGAGGAAATAGTGCAGGCGTTCGTCGACTTTCCAAAGTGGCTCCAGGATCCTGAAAAGCTGCTCAATGTGGTCGGCAGAAACACAGGAGTGGTTTATGAAGTGATGGATGGTGTTGTTCTATTCGAGGGAACAAAAGAAAGTGTGAAAAGAGCTCAGGAGCAGTTCAAAACGATCCTGGAGAAACTGGGAAAAATTCGGGAAAAAGACACTGTGAAGTTCCTGGAAACAGATGGCGCTTTCCCTGTCGATGAATTCATCGCCCTGTCTGGGAAACTCCATCCGAACATTGTGTGTATAAACCTCGACAAACTGGGATTTCTCGTTCTCAAAGGACCGGTTGGTGCCGTGGAGGAGCTTTCAAGGATATACAGCTCCTTCTTCGAAAGGCATCAGGAAATCGCCAGGGAAAGCGTCTTTGAACGTCTCACACTGGAGGTACCACCAGGTTTCCCGTTTGACCAATTCAAAACTTTTCTGGAAATCCTAGTTCCAGAAGTGAAAAAAGTTGCTTATCTGGACAGGTTGAATCTGTTGTTGGTGGAGGCTCCAGCTTCCCAATTAGAGAGGGTCAAGAATCTCTTGAAGACCTTCCTGGAGAAAACGAGAGCGGTCTCCAGAGAACTTGAGAGGAGAAGTATTCCAATACCTGCGGGCGTGGACCCCAACGAACTGGCCACTTACCTTAAGAAACTTTTCAGCAACGTTGAAATCACCGTTTTTTCGAAGCTCGGCCAGATAGTTGTGGAAGGACCTGAGAACGTCGTGGAGAAGGTAGTTAACCTGGTGGAAGAGGAAAAGGTGAAGGCAAGTAAAAAAGAGGATCATGTGTTTGTCTCCGATGGAAAGCTTTCTATAGAAGCAGAGGGCGTGTCACTGTACGATCTCCTCAAAGAGGCAGCAAGTGAGCTTGGCGTGCCCGTAGTGTTCGTGGACATTCCTTCTGAGAAGGTCACCATGAAGGCCAAGGACATTTCCTGGGAAAAGTTTCTGAATTTGATTTCTCAAAATTATGGATATCTGTTCGATGAGGAAAACGGCATATACGTGGTTTCTAAACCAAAGCAAGATCTTGCAAAGAGATACATCTACAGCGTTCCACACAATTTCGACCAGATAAAGTCGCTCATAGAGTTCTACGGGGGAACGGTGTACATGGACTCTTTGAACAACTTCATGGTGGTAACAGGAATCTCCGAGACGATAAAGAAAGAGCTAGACAACATCATCAAGAAGCTTTCAAAGCCCACAAAACAGGTAGAGATCTCGGCAAAGATAGTGGACAAATCCTTGATAGATATACTCGACAAGGAAAGAGGCCTGGAATTGAGTGGAACCGGAATCAACCTGAGTTCCTCCGGCGCTGGAATATCTTTCTCAGTGGCTGATTACCTCGATTTTGAGAAAATATTCGAATCTGTCTTCAATAGTTCGTTGTCGCTCCAGTATTCCGATCGGGAAAGTAACACCCTCGACGACATTCTGGCAAGCCCCAGGATCGTTACTACCAGTGGAAAAGAGGCGAAGATCCTCATAGGGGATAGAATACCTTACGTCACGGACACGAATGGTGATGGAACACCTGAGGTTCAATTTCTTGAAACAGGTATAGAGCTTACCATCACGCCATTTGTGCGAAGTGACGATACAATAGAACTCGATCTTTTCGTCAAGGCGAGCGAACCTGGGAATTACGTGAACAACGTTCCGGGTGAGAAAACAAGGGAAGCCCAAACGCACCTCATAGTGAAGAATGGTAGTACTATTGTGATAGGTGGTTTGATCAGGGAAACGACGAACGTGACGGAAAGTAAGCTACCGTTTCTTGGAGATCTTCCAATAATAGGTCGGTTCTTCAAAACAAAATCGGAGAACAAGGAAAAACGTGATCTCATAATATTCGTCACCGTCAGGGTGGTGGAACCGTGATGAGAAAACCAGTTGTGGCGGGCCTCTTTTATCCTTCCCGGGAAGATGAGTTAATCGAGCAGATAAGGATGTGTTTTCTCGACAGGAAGATAGGGCCGGGTGATCTGCCCGGTCCCGTTGAGACAAGCCTTCAGAGACCTATAGGTCTTGTTTCTCCCCACGCGGGTTATATCTACAGTGGGCCGGTTGCAGCCTGGGGATTTCTCGAAGCAGCCAAACTTGGGAAACCCTCCCTTGTTGTCATCATCGGTCCAAACCACACAGGGCTTGGAAAACGCGTGGGAATCTGGCCATCGGGTTTCTGGGAAACACCCCTTGGAAGAGTACCTGTGAGCGAGGAAGCGGTGGAAATCATCCTGACCAACTCCAGGTACGCTGAGCAGGACACACTTTCCCACCTGAAGGAACACTCTATCGAAGTT
The DNA here is from genome assembly GCF_021162145.1 of Thermotoga sp. Taxonomy (NCBI): domain Bacteria; kingdom Thermotogati; phylum Thermotogota; class Thermotogae; order Thermotogales; family Thermotogaceae; genus Thermotoga; species Thermotoga sp. Next base: position 3,150 of record NZ_JAGGZH010000041.1, on the reverse strand, counting down.
CAGCTTCCCTTTCTTCAGTTTGTCTTCGGTGATTTTTCCATCGTTCCCATATGCCTGATGGATCAGAGTCCAACTGTCGTCGAAGATCTCGCCTTTGCTGTTCGCGAATTGATGAAAAAGTTCGACGATGTTTTGATAATAGCTTCCACCGATTTGAACCATTACGAGGATCAAAAAACCACTTTGAGGAAAGACTCTCTCGTTGTGGAAGCGGTAGAAAAGCGTGATTCTAGGTTGCTGTACGAGTATCTCGTGAAAGAGGATATCAGCATGTGTGGTTATGGGGGTGTTGCTGTTCTTCTGAACCTCGATTTCTCCGGTGTCAGAATTCTGAAGCATGCCACGAGTGGAGACGTGTCAGGAGACACACTCGAGGTTGTGGGTTATCTCAGTGCGATTCTATCTTGAAAATTTCTTTGATTTCACTTATCCTCAGTATTTTTCCAGCGACAAAGTAGACCACCATTCCAAGCAACACAAGTGCTATGGTTCCCACTTTACCGGGGAGAAAGTCTTTTGTAAAAAAGACAACGGTTCCCATGACGATCGATGCAGCGACTATCTTGAGAATCTGTACATCGAGAGACGGTTTCATCCTGAAAAACAGAAAGAAGAATCCTGCCATATAAGAGAGGCTAGTGGCAAGAGCTATACCCTTTGCTCCCATGGTGAAGCCGAGTGCGATATCCAGTACGATGTTCAGGAAAGAGACGAGCAGGGTGGCTATGAAAGGAAGTCTGGCTTCCCTTCTGGCGTGGTAGGCACGTGAGAGAAGCTGGAACATTGAAACAAAGCACAGTCCTACAGCGTACATCGAGAGGATTTCGGCCGCTTTCTTTGTAGCTCCCATGGTAAATGCCCCGTACCCAAACAGAAGAGAAATAAGCCTTTTTGAGAGTACTACAAGGCCAACAGATGATGGCAGAGTGAGGAACAGATTTTTCATGACGAAGTCCTTCAGGTTCTTGTCGTAATCCTCTGTCTGACTGAGGGTCGAGAGAGCAACAGTGGAGACGGCCACACCGAAGATACCCAGCGGAAGCTGGTAGAGACGGCTGGAAAGTTGTATCAATGAAAGGGAGCCCGGATCCAGAAAAGAAGCCACGTTCACATCCACTATTGTTGCAATCTGGGAGACTGCCATGGTCAGAAAGGTGGCAAAGAAGAGTTTGTAAAAGCGCGATAGACCTTTGAAATTGGGCCTGTACCTGAATCCTTCTCTCCAGGGCAGAAGAACGATCAATCCCGTAAGACCTCCCAGTGTGAAACCGGTGGCAGCCCATTTTACACTGCTAGTGAGACTCCCTAAGATCACACCGAGGTTCGAGAACATTGGTGTCAGAGCGGGTAGAAAGTATCTATGCGAAGAGTTGTGTATCGAGTAAAAAACCGCCCAGACGAAAACGACAGTGATGAAAGGAGATGTTATTCGAAGAAGGTTTGCAGCAAGTGTTTTTGTGTTCTCTTCAGCTCCGGTTGCAAAAAGAGCAACTATGAGATGGGGAAACACCTCGGAGAAGGCAACTATTGCAGTGGTAACCAGCCCCAGGGAGGTGAGAACAGCGGACGCGAAACTCTCTTTTTCTTCTTTAGTCTTCAGCTGGTTGTAGATGGGAAGGAAAGCAGAACTCATCGCTCCTTCTGCGAACGTTCTCCTCAGAAAAAAGGGGAAAATGATGGCGATGTAGTAAGCGTCGAGAACGGACGAAGCACCGAAGGTTCCTGCAAGGATCATATCCCGAAACAGACCTGTGACTCTGGAAAGAAAGGTTCCAAGCGAAAAAGAGAGGGTTCTCTTTATGTTGGACACACCGATTCCTCCCAATTCAAATCTGAAGGGAATCAACCGATAATATTATACGGAAGGGGGTGAAGGTTGTGATAGATGGCGTGAACGGGCCAAGAGAAGTGAATCCACTTGAAGGAATAAAGAGACCTTCTGCAGAAAAATCAAAAGAGAAGAAAAAGAGCGAGCTAGGAGACAGAGCTGAATTTCGCTATGTTCAGAACGTGGGAGAACTCTCGAAAGAAGCAAAGAGTATCTCCTCTGTCAGAGAGGAGCTCGTGGAAGAGTTGAAGAAAGCTATAGAAAGTGGAAACTACTTCATTGATACAGAGAGGCTCGCACAGAAAATACTGGAGGAACTGTCCAAATGAGAAAGGAAAAGCTGAAGAACATCTTGACCAAGAAGATCGATCTCATGGAAAAACTGAGAGAGCTTTTACAGGAAAAGCTCGAGGCTATCGTTGTGAGGGATTTCAAGAAAGTGGAAGATATTATCGGGCGTGTTGAAGAGATATCTTACAAGATGGAGACAGCTAACAAGGAGCTAAAAGCTGCTCTGGAATCACATGGTCGAGGGTTGAAGCTTGTCGATCTTCTGGAGTTGTACAGTGACGACGAGGAAATGATGCTGATTTTAAAAAACTTCTTCGAGTCCTTGAACAGGATCACGTTCGAAGTGGAAAAGTTGAGACAGGCCATAGATTTCCATCTGAGATACATAGATTTCATCTTCGGGCTTCGAAGAAACGGTATCACGTACAGAAAAGATGGCTCATTTGACGAAGAGGGTCCTTCCGTATTTCTTGGGAGGTCTTGAAGATGCCTGATATGTCCATGTTCGGAATCCTCAACACGGCACTGACTGGGATATACACCCACAAGCTGGCGATGAACATAGTTAGCCACAACATAGCGAATGCCAACACACCGGGATATTCCAGACAAAAACCCGTCATAGAGGCAACTCCACCCATTCCTCTGACAACCCTTACGCAGCCTTCTGTACCGATCCAGATGGGAACCGGCTCCAGGGTTAAAACAATTGTGAGATTGAGGGATACGTTCCTCGACGTTCAATACAGACAGGTGAACAACCGGTACAACTATTGGGACACCGTCCTGTCCAATCTCCATTTCGTGGAGCAACTCCTCGCGGAACCGAGTGAAAGAGGGATCAGAAGTCTCGTTGACAGTTTCTGGAATGCCTTTCAGGAGGTCATTTCGGATCCTACCAACACTGCTTCAAAAGCGGAAGTTGTCTCCAGGGCTCAACAGATGGTATCCCAGATAAAGGATCTCTACGGAAGACTAGAACAACTCAGGGAGGACATAGACGGCGAGATCGTGCAGAGAGTCTCTGAGAT
>NZ_JAGGZH010000040.1 GCF_021162145.1 Thermotoga sp. | reverse complement strand
GTTTTGTTCGACGTTGATCCCCCTATAGTGCGTGCAGTACACTCCAAGAATTTAGGTTCAGTTCAAACTTTCAAAAGAATTCGATGAAGTTACATGGTATGGACGTGGTCCGCACGAAACGTACTGGGACAGGAAAGAAAGTGGAGTCTTTGCAATTTATGGAAAGAAAGTATCTGATATGATACACAAATACGTAAGGCCTCAAGAGACAGGAAACAGATCCGACGTGAGATGGTTCTCTCTCTCAGACGGTGAGGTTTCTCTCTTTGTGTCAGGTATTCCTCAGATAGATTTCAGCGTTTGGACCTTCTCCATGGAAGATCTTGAAGAAGCAGAACATGTAAACGAACTTCCAGAACGAGATTTTGTCACCGTGAACGTTGACTACAAACAAATGGGAGTAGGAGGAGATGACAGCTGGGGCGCCCTGCCTCATCTTGAATACAGACTCCTTCCGATTCCCTATCGTTATTCATTCAGAATGAGGGTCTGCTCTGACATTCCGCTATGGAGAAGGCTTCCGTCTTTTACTGAAGAGCTTTGTGTTGAAATGACTACCAGTAAGGATCTTATCTTTGAAGATGAAACACTGGAGGTGACTCTGTCTCTCCATAACAACTCGGCTGTAAGCAGAGAAAAAGAAATAGTGCTGTTCATCGACGAAAAAGAGTACTCAACAAAAAGAGTAGTTGTTCCAGCGTTCCAGAAAGAAGTAGTCAGGTTTGAGATTGAAGGATTGTCAAAAGGAGACCACCTGATTGCCACAAATTTCAACACCAGAAAGACAATCTACGTGAGGTGATTTATGTGGAAATATTCAAAAGAAGATTCAAGGAAGGCAGTTTTGTTTCTGAAGAAAAAGACTACACTCTCGAGTGGAAAATAGAGAAAATTCATCTTGGCTGGAAAGTTTCTGGAAGAGTAAAAGGAAATCCCGGCAGACTGGAAATCTTTCGAGTGAAAGCACCAGAGAAGCTTCTTGTGAACAACTGGCAATCCTGGGGACCCTGTAAAGTGGTGGAAGTGTCAAAATATACTCCTTCAGAAATAGATCCAAATTGGCAATACACTGCCTCTGTTGTACCAGATGTTCTTGAAAAAAGTCTTCAAAGTGATTATTTTGTTGCAGAGGAAGGAAGAGTTTTTGGTTTCCTCAGCTCCCGAATTGCCCATCCTTTCTTTGCTATCGAAAACGGGGAACTTATCGCGTACCTGGATTACTTTGGTGTAGAATTCGATGATTTTGTTCCACTAGAACCCTTTGTGATTCTTGAAGATCCAAATACCTCTCTTCTTCTAGAAAAATACGCAGAGCTTGTTGGAAAAGAAAATGCTGCAAGGGTGCCCCGGCATACTCCCATTGGATGGTGTAGCTGGTATCACTACTTTTTAGATCTCACTTGGGAAGAAACTCTGAAGAATTTGAAACTTGCAAAAGACTTTTCTTTTGAGGTTTTCCAGATAGATGATGCATACGAAAAAGACATTGGTGACTGGCTCATCACGAGGCGGGACTTTCCCAGTGTGAGAGAAATGGCAGAAACGATAGAAAAGAACGGATTCATTCCGGGAATATGGACTGCTCCATTCAGTGTCTCGGAAACTTCTGATGCTTTCAACTCTCATCCGGAGTGGATTGTGAAGGAAGACAATGCTCCGAAAATGGCTTACAGAAACTGGGAGAAGAAAATATACGCACTTGATCTCTCGAATGAAGAAGTCCTTGACTGGCTCTTCAACCTTTTCGGTTCATTAAAAAAGATGGGATACAGGTACTTCAAAATAGACTTTCTCTTCGCAGGAGCAATACCTGGAGTGCGAAAGAAACAAATCACTCCTATTCAAGCGTTCAGGCTGGGAATGGAAACGATAAGAAAGGCAGTCGGTGAAGAATCGTTCATCCTTGGTTGCGGTTCTCCTCTTCTCCCTGCAGTTGGATACGTGGACGGAATGCGAATAGGACCAGACACCGCACCTTTCTGGGGAGAAGATATACCAGACAGAGGAGTTCCGGCTGCAAAATGGGCCCTCAGGAACACCATCACAAGGTATTTCATGCACGACAGACTCTGGCTCAACGATCCAGACTGTCTCATTCTTAGGGAAGAAAAGGTAGAACTCACTCCAAAAGAAAGGGAACTTTACTCCTACACTTGTGGTGCCTTAGACAACATGATCATAGAGAGCGATGATCTTTCGCTTGTAGGAGAACACGGAAAGAGAGTGCTGAAAGAAACCTTAAAACTTCTTGGTGGAAAACCGCGTGTTAAGAACATTATGGCTATGGATATGAAATATGAAATAGTTTCATCTGGAACGAAATCAGGGAATGTGTCTCTTACAGTGGATCTCGAGAATAGAGACTACCACTTGGAGAAAGAGGGTGCTTCCTCTTTGAACAAAAAAATTGTGAAACGGGAAGATGGAAGAAACTTCTACTTCTATGAAGAGGGTGAGAAAGCATGATGGAGCTCAGGTACAACCCCCTTACAGATGAATGGATTATTGTGTCTGCCGCCACTCAAAAGAGGCCGGTTCAGCCTTCCAAAACAGAGTGTCCTATATGTGTGGGAGGTTTGGAGCTCCCTGAAGAATACGATCTTGTGACCTTCGAAAACAGATTTCCTTCTCTCAGGAAGGATCCTCCGCCAGTGGACTGGAAGGAAAAAGGCCCCTTTAAAAAAAGGGAATCAAAGGGCATCTGTGAAGTGGTGGTCTACACCTCCGATCACAACACTGCCCTTCCCGGAATGCCCCTGAAACAGATAGAGAAACTCGTTGAAATGTGGGTGGACCGAACCAGGGATCTTTCTCAGCACGATTTTGTGAAGTACATCTTCATCTTCGAAAACCGCGGAAAAGAGGTCGGTGCCTCCCTTCCCCATCCACACGGTCAGATCTATGCCTTTCCTTTCCTTCCAAAAAGAATAGAGGTGAAAATAGAGGCGATGAGAAAATGGTACGAGGAAAAAAGAAGGTGCTCCATCTGCGAAATACTGGAAAACGAGGAAGAAGAGAGAAAGGTGTACGAAACGGAGAACTTCATCGCAGTCGTTCCCTTCTATGCACGCTTCCCGTACGAAGTGCACATTTACCCAAAAAGACATGTGAGCACTCTTTTAGAACTCACAAAGGAAGAAAAGAAAGAATTCGCAGAAGTGCTCAAAGTGGTTACTGCAAAATACGACAAACTTTTCGACCAGGAATTTCCTTATATGATGATGTTCTTTCAAGCACCTTTCAATGGGGAGGACGTCTCTCACTTCTTCCACTTCCACGTGGAGTTCAACCCGCCAAAAAGGGACAAAGATAAGCTGAAATGGATGGCGAGCGTCGAGACAGGAACTTGGGCGTTCATAAATCCCGTTGTTCCAGAGGAGGCAGCAAAGCAGTTGAGAGAAACGGAGGTGGAGATATGAAGGTGAAGGCGCCCGGGCGGATAAATATCATAGGAGAACACACAGACTACAACGATGGATACGTCTTGCCCTTTGCGGTGAACAGATTTGTCTTTCTTTCAATAGAAAGGTCTGAAAAGTACCTTTTTTGCTCGGAAACCATGAATGAAACGGTGGAGATGGATGAACCAAAGAAGCTCAACAGCTGGACTGATTACATCGTGGGTGTTATGAAATCTTTTGAAAAGAGAGGCTACCACGTTCCACCTGTAAGAATAGAAGTGTCTTCCAACCTTCCAGTAGGAGCGGGACTTTCAAGTTCTGCTGCCATTGAGGTTGCAAGCGCGTTTGCAATTTCTGAGTACTTTGGATTCAACCTTCCTAAATTAGAGCTTGTGAAAATCGCACGCGAGGCGGAAGTAGAATTTGTTGGAGTCAGATGTGGTATCATGGATCAATTTACATCCACATTTGGGAAAAAGGATCATGCGATTTTCTTGGACACAATGACACTGGAATACGAATACGTTCCTTTGAAGCTGGAAGGCTACGAGATAGACCTTGTGGATTCTAACGTGAAGCATGAACTTTCTTCTTCCGAGTACAACAAACGAAGACGAGAATGCGAAGAGATTTTGAAAATACTGGGAAAGAAAAGTTTTCGAGAAATAAGGGAGGAGGAACTGAGCAAATTGCCTGACACTTTGAGGAAACGTGCTCAACACGTTCTTGAAGAAAACAAAAGAGTGTTGGAAAGCGTTGAAGCGTTGAAAAAAGGAGACTTTGAGACACTTGGAAAGCTGCTTTTTGCTTCGCACGAAAGTCTTCGAGATCTTTATGAAGTATCGTGTGAAGAGACAGATTTCATCGTGGATTTCTTAAGGGAGAAAGATGGAATTCTTGGTGCAAGGATGGTTGGTGGTGGATTTGGTGGAAGCGTTATTGTTTTGTCGAAAAAAGGCGTTTTCGAAAGTCTAAAAGAAGAACTTTTTGAAGCTTACAAAGAGCAGTTTGGAATAGAACCCTCTTTCCTTCAGATAGAAAGCACAGACGGTGTTCAGAGAGTTTAGGGGGAGCGCTGGCTCCCTTTTTGTTTTTTGGGCATGGTACGAAAGAGTTCTAAATCATTGACTTTAACTCTTCTGCAAATCGCCTGGCTTCCTCCTCAAGATTTTTTCTTGCCACCACTTTTTCACCTAAAACCTCTCCGCCATAGATTTCATGCATCTGAGTTAAAGCTTTTCCACCTTTAATGCCACATGTAACAAAAAAGCAGGCTTTTTTAATCTTTTCTTTGTTTTCTAAAAGGTAGGTTCTCACTGCTGGTGTCAGCCTGCCGTTCCAGACAGGACTGCCTAATATAACAATTTCGTAATCCGAAGGATCCTTCGAAAAGGTTATCTCTGTAGTTTTACCGCGAGTTGCATCGTAGCCAGCTATAAGAAATCCTATAAGCCCCTTTCTCGGCTTTTTATCTTCTATTTCGTCAATATCAGCGTTCAAGCGCTTTGCAATAAGTTTTGCTACTTTTCTTGTATGGCCATCTCTGGAGTAAAATGCAACAAGAATTTTCTTTGACTTGTTTTGTTTTGAATTCGTCATTGTTACACCTCCTAATTGCTTGTTGATTATCTAGAAACACATGAAATGAATATCCTGATACATCTAGAAGAAGTTCGATCTCCAATATCTTTTAAAGTTCTTCCGTGGCGGATTCATCAGATGTTTCACCGTTCAGTAATAAGTTTGTCAGTGTTTTTTGTTTTGATGTGGTCTTTACATCCCACATAGTTAATATGGAACTATACGCAACCCAAGGATCCTTTGTGTATTTTAATACCTTTACATCCCACATAGTTAATATGGAACAAGGAAATAAACTCTCTGACATTACTCTTCTTTCTTCTTTACATCCCACATAGTTAATATGGAACCAGTGTTGGGCCTACACGATTTGCGAACAAAGTTCTGATCTTTACATCCCACATAGTTAATATGGAACCAGGGACTCATTCTTGGAGACACGGCTCTCAAGTGTCTTTACATCCCACATAGTTAATATGGAACGTTAAAAATCACTGTGTAAGTTGTATTTGCTTTTGCCTTTACATCCCACATAGTTAATATGGAACGAGCG
>NZ_JAGGZH010000039.1 GCF_021162145.1 Thermotoga sp. | reverse complement strand
TCTTTGCCGATCACGAAATCTATCCTGTTTTCCAACACCTCCTGGTCGAACTGAAGACAGTAGGAGAACCTGTTCTTCTTGGACGAGTCGTAAAAGAGCTTCAGCGTGTACTCTCCTCCCATGTAGCTTCCCTCTTGGCTCCACAGCGTGAAATTTCTTACACTCACAGAATAGCCAACATCCTTCAGGAGATACCCGAAAACACCTCCATGAAGATCAAGTTTTTTCCTTTCATCCTGGTCCATGATGAAAGAAGCTCCTGCCCCGACCGTTACGTTTTCTTCCGGAGAGAACGCTATATCGTACTCGATCGAAGTGGTGTACTCGGTGCTTTTCAGTGTGCTCCTTTTCAAGAGCAAAACACCGGCTATATTCGACGTGGGCGATTGAAACAACCCGATCAAAAATGTCCCCAAAGATTCTCCACTGTTCGATAGAACATCGTAAGAACCCATGAGACCCTGTTCGCTGAGGAAGAACACCCTCGCAGGATTTTCGAAGAAAGCCCATTCACCCGAAGAAGAAAAAATTTCCAGCTGAGAGGCCGCCAGCATGCTTGACACGATCAAAAAGAGAAAAAGGACCTTTTTCATACGTTAACACCCCCCGATGAATAAACATCGATCATTTTGCTTTTGAAGTCTCTGAAGGTTCCGTCCTCTATGGAACGCCTCACTTCGCACATGAAAGAGATCATGAAACTCACGTTGTGGAGAGTGAGCAGGATCTGTCCCAGAATCTCTCCACGATCTATCAGATGATGTATATAAGAACGAGTGAAGTTTTTACAAGTATAACATCCACATTGCTCATCCACAGGTTCGAGCGATCTTCTGTTGTAGGATGCCTTCAGATTCAACCTTCCCTTCCAGGTGAGGGCGGTTCCATGGCGGGCAATTCTTGTTGGAAAGACGCTGTCGAACATATCGACACCGCGATCGACAAGTTCGAGAATGAGTTCAGGAGAACCTCCTCCCATGAAGTAGCGGGGCTTGTCTTCAGGAAGGTGTTCCATGGTTATCTCCGTCATGTCCAGAGTCAGAGCTCTGTCCTCTCCTATGCTGAGACCTCCTATCGCGTACCCGTCGAATCCAATCGACGTTATCTGAATGGCACTCTTTCTCCTCAGATTGGGATACACCCCTCCTTGAACGATGCCGAAGAGTGCCTGATTTTTCGTTCTGAAAGCCTCTTTGGATCTCAAAGCCCACCTGTAGGTACGATCAGTTGCTTCTTTTACCTCCTCATAGCTTGCATTCGAAGGGGGGCAGTGATCGAAGGCCATACAGATATCTGAACCCAGGGCAATTTGAACTTCCATCGAGAGCTCCGGGCTGAGGAAAACTTTAGATCCATCTATTGGTGATTTGAATGTCACACCTTCATCATCTATCCTGAGTTTTGGTAAACTGAACACCTGAAATCCACCACTGTCTGTGAGAATCGGTCTTTTCCAACCCATGAAATTGTGAAGCCCATTGTGCAATTTTATGATCTCGACTCCTGGTTTGAGCATGAGATGAAACGTGTTCGACAGTATGATCTCCGCTCCTGCTTCCTCCAAACTACAGGGTGTGAGGAGCTTCACGTTGGCGTTTGTTCCCACAGGCATGAAAACGGGAGTCTTCACGACTCCGTGCGGTAATTTCAGAATGCCTGTTCTTGCTTTTCCGAGAGTTTTCTTTACCTCGAACTCCACACGATTCCCTCCAAAAACTCTCTCACTCTTTTGTAACTGCCTTCCACCTGTTTTTCCTGTTCGTCAAGCTCTTTCAGCATCTCGTTTTTGAATTCTTCATCCTCTACACTCTTTAGATTAACCAAGGCGTTCACCTTTTCAACCAGAAACACCGCACGACAGAGATCCATGGCGTTCAACACGTCAGAAGCCAGGTTTTTGTTTCCAAACTCGGCGAGTTTTTCAAGTTCGTGTCCAAGATCTCTCATGATCCTTATAACATCCATGGGGACAGACGCAGCTTCTTTGAGGGCGTCCTGAAGTTCTTCCTTCGATTCTTTGTAAGACTTCATCACCCTCTCAAAAGCTTCTATGTCTTTTTTTGCAAGAGAAAAGAGTTTTTCTCTTGCACCTTCCATTGCTTCCATGATTCTTTCCATCTCCGGTTCAATATCCTCGTATCCTTTTTTCTTCCTGGTGAAGTTCGCAACCATCTCGGCAAGGGCGCAAGCCAAGGCTCCCACAACGGAACCAACGGCTCCCCCACCGGGAGTGGGCTTCCTCTCGGCAACTCTTTTACAGAACTCTTCCAGTGAGAGACGCTCAATTTCCATGCCTTTCTTCCCCCTCCAGTACTATTTTGTGACCAGAACTCGTACCTATCTTGTCCGCACCGTACATCATCATCTTGACGGCATCTTCGTAAGTTCTGATACCACCTGCAGCCTTTACCCTCATTCCTCCTCCAACAATCCATTTCATGAGATGAACATCTTCCAAGGTTGCTCCCTTTGGGCCAAATCCGGTCGAAGTTTTCACGTAATGGGCACCCGCAAGTTTGGAGATAACACACGCTGCTATCTTTTCTTCCAGTTCGAGATAGCACGTTTCCAGTATCACCTTGACAATTTTTCCACGTACAGCTTCCACAACACCCCTGATATCCTCGTAGACATATTCCCATTCTCCGGTCTTCAACATACCGATGTTCAGCACCATATCAACCTCATCGGCTCCACTTTCAACGGCGAAGGTGGCTTCCTGAACTTTCGTTCTGCTTTCATTTGCGCCCAAGGGAAATCCGACGACGGTAACAATTTTTATATCGGTTTCCGAGAGTTCTTTCCTCGCGACTGGAACATAGCAGGGGTTGACGCACACCCCGTAGAACCTCTTGTCTTTTGCTTCCTGACAGAGTTTTACTATGTCATCGGGTGTGGCAAAGGGCCGCAGGTTTGTGTGCTCTATCGCTTTTCTCACGTCCTCGAGAGAAACACTTTCTCTGAACGGTTTGAGCTCGTAAGATTCTCTGTATCTCACTATTGCCCTTTCGATCTCGTATTCCAGCATTGAAACCACCTCACAATCCAAGGTCGGAAGCGATGGACTTCATTGCGTTGAGAGCTATTTCCAGGAACCTTTCCAAGGACAGACCGAACCCTTCACAAGATCTGATCTGATCCCTGTTGGCTCCTCTTGCAAAGGCCTTCTCCTTGAACCTCCTCATCAAAAAGTCCACATCGAGCACTTCCAGTTTTTTCTCTGGTCTGATAAGAGCTGCCGCCACAATGAAACCTGTCGTTGGATCCACCGCGTAAAGTGCTTTCTCCATCAAAGTCTCAGGTTCTTTTTTTCCACAGTGTGCAAGGATCGCGTTGAGAACGTCCTCGGGAACGTCCTCTCCCTTCAAAATTTCCAGGGTTTTCAGACCGTGTTCGTTTGGATCGTCCTTGGTGTAGTCGTAATCTAGATCGTGCAACAAACCTGCCATTCCCCACTTTTCTTCGTCTTCGCCGAACTCCTTTGCAAGGGCTCTCATCACCGCTTCCGTCGCCAGACAGTGTTTTATCAGATTTTTCGTCTTGACGTGTTCTCTCAACAGGACAAGGGCATCCTCTCTACTTATCAAATCTCCCCCTCCTCTCTGAAACTGAAGTATCCCCTCTTTGAGATTATCACATGATCCACGAGCTTTATCCCCAGGATCTCGCCGGCTCTCTTCAGATTCTTTGTAACCGCTCTGTCCTCTTTGCTGGGTGTGGGATCACCGGTGGGATGATTGTGAACCACGATAACTCCGGAAGCGTTTGATCTGATCGCTATTCGAAAGACATCCCGTGGATGTACCAGACTCCTGTCGGAGGTTCCTATCGTGATAACAGATTCAGATACAACGTTCAATTTTCCATCGAGACATATCACCTTCACAACTTCTTTCTCGAGATAGATCATGTCTTGACAGTACCTATAAACTTTGCTGGAAGAATCGAGTTTCTCTGGAACCTGCTCAAGTTCTTTGTGGAGCCTTTTTCCAAGTTCAAGAGCGGCTTTCAACGTGACCGCCTTCACGATTCCCACACCATCGACAGCGGCAATTTCCTCCACACTCGCGTTCGTCAGTTTTACCAGTGAGTTGTCGAACTTTCCAAAAAGCTCCTGAGAAAGTTCGAGAACGTGCTTTCCTCTCTTTCCGGTTCTCAAAAGAATGGCGATGAGTTCCTCGTTCGAAAGAGCTTCAGGTCCTGCTTTTATCAACCTTTCTCTTGGAAGCAACTTTCCACCAGCCCTTCTCGTAAAGGTACTGCCAGACAAGTCCCACTGGAAAACCCATGACCGTGAAAAAATCCCCTTCTACTTTTTCAACGAAGACGGCAGCAAAATCCTGTATGCCGTACCCTCCCGCTTTATCGAGAGGTCGGTAATTTTCGACGTAGTAGTCTATCACTTCGTCTGGGGGATCTCTGAACTTCACCCTCGTGGAAGAAACGAAGATGTCTTCTGCAGAATCAGACACGAACGCAACGCCGGTGTATACTACATGCCATCTTCCAGACAGCTTTCTGAGGAACTCTTTTGCCTCCTTTGTTGTTCTGGGTTTCCCCAGAATCTCTCTACCCAGCACAACTACTGTATCTGATCCAATGACCAGAACATTTTCAGATTTTTCCCTTTGGAAAACGTATGTTGCTTTCCGTAGAGAAAGCTTCCTTACCACTTCAACCGGATCTCCAGAGATGTTTTCTTCAACCTCAGGATGCTTAACTTCAAACTCTATTCCCAAGAGTTTCATCAACTCTTTTCTCCTCGGCGAAGAAGAAGCTAGAATAATTTTCAAACAGGATCCCTCCCATTTTGCTGGCGATGAAGGCGTTGGCGCTGGCGGAGATCAATCCGAGTCCCACCATGACGGTGAGCAACAAGAAAGTCTTCGTGTTTCCCAGCAACAACGATATCACGATCAGCTGAACGAGGTTGTTCGCGAACGATCCGGCAAAACTCAACCCGAGATATCCGAACCCAAGCTTTGCAAGAAGCGTTTCAACGATGGCAGCAGAAATCGCCCCAAAGAAACCCGTCAGAAAGGAGGGAGAAAGAAACCGGCCACCGAAGAGTGAACCTATTATACTCTTGGCCGAAGAGACGATCAGCGCATCCAGAAGACCTATTTCCGATGCCACCAGAAGAACCACGGAGTTTGAAAACCCCCACCTTCCAAAAGGTACCGGAAACGGCAGAAAATTCTCCACCGCGTATAGAATAGAAGAAAAGGCGGTCAGAATAGAAAGGAGCGCTATTTTCCTCACCACGTTTCTGTATCGTAATCCATTTTTCCTTCGAAGTATATTATCACCTCGTTTGGCACACACACTATGATTCCGCCAGGCCCAACCCAGCCTGTTTTCACACAGATCTTCAGAGGACACGTGGATTCAACTACCCTGACTTTCTTCCCGTTGAACTCCACCCTCATGAGGAATCTTCCGTTTTCTGTGATGTCGTAGACCCCCGGTTTCTCCAGAACTTTCCTGAAATTCCTTCCTTCAATGACAATCTTCTCTCCATTTCCTTTGGGAAGGATGAGCGAAAGCCCAAAGGCGGACAGTATCAGTAGAAAAATGAGAAGGTCTCTCTTTTCGAAGAACTTCCTCATTCTTTCACTCTCTTTCGAATAGCTTGAAAGTCTCAGATTTCTCGATCTTTCCACCTTCTAGAACTATCAAAGGGTGTGCCCCCATTCGCGGGAAGTCCAGGACCACTTTTCTCCAGTCCCTTCCAGCCATCACAAATCCAGCTGTGGAGAGTGCATCCGCTGTTGTTGCGTCTTCTGCAATGATGGTTACGCTCCACACCCCTCGGACAGGATATCCCGTCGATGGATCCATGATGTGATGGTATCTGACACCATCTTTTATGAAATATCTCTCGTAATCACCAGAGGTCGCCACCGCTCCGGATCTCAAATATATGTAGTCTATAACATCGTCACCTCTCGGGTTCTTCACACCTATAACCCATGGGTATTTTCCAAACTTTGGCCCAATGATTCGGATGTCTCCTCCTGCTTCAACGAACCCTGTTGCATTTTCGTCGAACGAGAGGGCTATCTGTCTTGCACGATCTAAGGCATAACCCTTCGCTATTCCCCCTAAATCTATCTTCGAACCATTTTTCACCATCACTCGCATGTGTTCATTGTCGAGAAGTATATTACGGTATCCAACAGATTTCAAGGTTTTTTCTATCTCATCACTCGAGGGAACTCTGAGGTCCTCATAGTTTCCTGTGAATCCCCATATCTCCAAAAGCTTTTCCACTGTGGGATCGAATGCTCCTTCTGTAAGCTCAGCAAACGCATAGGCTGCCTTTATCAAACTGTAGGTCTCTTCATCGACCTCCACCCACTCTCCAGGATGATCATTGATCCTCTTTACCACGCTTCTCTCATCGATTGTGGAAAACTTGTGGGTGATTCTCTTCATGTCTTCTAGGATGGCTTCAGCAATAGTTTTAGGGTTTATCTTCCTGGAAGAGACCACGATGCGTATACTTGTTCCAAGTGCGAATCCTCTGAGTTCATAGTACTGCTCACCCCCACGAAGAAGAAGGAAGGTGAGAAAAGTCCCGAGGGTTCCAAAAAGAAGGATGGAAAAGATTATAACGTTTCTCCTGGTTACCCGATGATTGTTGCTATCTGACGGCCACATTTCTTGCACTTCCCTTCTTCGTCCAGTCCCACTTTTTCTACCTCGTATCCCTGCCTTCTGATCACAAGATTCCCGCAATCTGGACAGAAAGTACTCTCATACCTTTCGTCCCAAACATTACCCAGGTAGACGAAGTTGAGATACTCCTTTGCCATCTCGTATATCTCCACGAGTTCCTCAAGGGGCATTGGAGGAATGGTGTACTTGTAGTTTGGAAAGTAGCGACTTATATGAAGGGGAATGTCTCTGTCCAAACTGGCGATCCATTTGAATTCTCTTTTCAGATCCTCTCTATCGTCGTTTTTCCCAGGGATTATGAGGGTTGTCAGCTCTACATGGATCCCTGCACTGTACACCTTTTCGATGTTTCTGAGAACCACGTCGAGGTCCCCACCGATTTCTTTATAAAACTCTCTGTTGAATCCCTTCAGGTCTATGTTCATAGCGTGCACAGATTGGAACAGAAGTTCTAGCGGTTCCTCGTTTATAAAACCGTTCGTTACCAGCACACAGTACATTCCTTCCTTCACAGCTACTCGAGAAGTATCCAGTACGAACTCAAACCAGATGAGTGGTTCGTTGTATGTGAAAGCAATTCCCTTTGACTCCCGGTTCATCAGGGCTATCTTCACGAGTTGTTCAGGAGTTACTTTCTTGGTCTCGGGTCTCGCCTGGGAGATTTCCCAGTTTTGACAGAACCCACATTTGAAATTACATCCAAACGTTCCGACAGAGAAGATCTGCTCACCAGGGTTGAAATGAAAGAGGGGTTTTTTCTCAATCGGATCCATGGCAATAGCCGTTACTTCCCCGTAGTTCAGACTCACCAGGAAACCATCTTTGTTCCTTCTTGCTCCACACAGTCCCGTTTGCCCCTCATCGAGAACACATTCGTGCGGGCACAGGAGACATTTCACCTTTTTACCTTCGAGGGGTTCGAAGTGTATGGCCATCCTCTCCATTTCCCAACCTCCTCATTTATAGCGTTCGACGGTGAACCTGTATATCTCCACATCCCTGTCCCATTCTGGGATGCCTGCCTTCAGTTTTGCTATTCGAAGCTGTTCTTCTACAGTGTCAACACCTTCTATGTCCGGAAGAAGTAACCCCTTCTTCCAACCCTTCGCAACGATCACACCATACTTCTTTGGATCCAAAACCGAGATATCCTTGATGCGTTCAGGAGAACTCAGTATGTCCACGTGGACTACGATCTTACCCAGCTCGTCAGGGGTGACCGGAGGAAAGCGAGGATCCTGCGTGGCCGCCGCAATGGCGTTGTCTCTTATCTCAAGGGCAAGGTTCGGCTTTGTGGGAAGATATGTTCCAATACAGCCTCTCAACGATCCATCCACTCTGTGGAGGGTCACAAAAGCACCTGCTCTTCTTTCGAGAAGCTCCTTCGGAACCAGCTCATCAGGTTCTATGATCTTTCCATATTTCACGTAATTCTCTATCACCCTTATTGCCCACTTCACGTATGGATGCTCACCTATCATGATCCTCACCACCAAAACAATTATACTATGGAATAGAATAAAACAGGAGGTTGGCCAGAATGTTATAACATTTGGTGTATTATTGAAGCTGGAGACCACGAAGGGAGTGGATAAAGTGAGGGTTGGAGGCCAGGCAGTCATCGAGGGTGTCCTCATAATAGCCAGAAAGGTATCTTTAGCCGTCAGAAAAGCAGACGGAGAGATCGAAGTCAAAGATCTGGGAGTCGTGAATTTTCCGAAGTGGTCAAGAATTCCCTTCATAAGGGGTTTTTACTCGCTGTTCATCTCCCTTTACTTTGGAATAAAGGCCCTCAACCTCTCCTCAGAGATCTCCTCCGGCGAACAGATGAAAAGCAGTGAAAAACTCTTCTCCTTGCTGCTGGCGATAGGACTCGCGGTTGGGCTTTTTGTTGCCGTTCCCATTCTTCTGACTAACTTTCTGGTGGAAAAGAAAGGAGAGTTTCTTTACTCTATCGTGGAAGGTTTCATCAGGGTGGGTCTCTTCCTTCTCTACGTGTGGATCATCTCTCTGTTCCGGGATGTGAAACGGGTGTTTCAATTTCATGGAGCAGAACACATGACCATTCACGCGTACGAACATGGTGAAAATTTATCCGTGGAGAGTGTAAAGAAATACTCCACCATACATCCAAGATGTGGGACCAACTTTCTCATGATATTCTTAATCGTAGCTGTCGTTCTCCTCAGTATCTTTGGAAGTGTGGTGAGCCTTTCCACCTGGACAAGGATTCTGTCGAGGCTGATTTTACTTCCCATCGCTGCGGGAGTTTCCTATGAGCTCTTGAAGGTTGCTGCATTTCTCAACGGAAGGGGCTGGGTGAAGATCCTCTATCTTCCAGGGTATCTTCTTCAACACCTGACCACAGCAAGGCCAGATGATTCACAAATTGAAGTTGCGATCGCTGCCTTGAAACATGCCGTAGGAGAGAAAGAGAACACCACAGGCGATCAGGAAAAGGAAGAAGACATGGAACTTCTCGGTTAAACCAAGGAGATTAAAGAAAGAAGAAAATGCCACCAATACGATGAGCGCATGCCATTTCCCAAGACCTCTGCTGAACACGTGGTGGGTGTGAAACTCGTCAGCTGAAAAGGGATTCCTTCCAGAAATCACCCGCCTCAAAAAACTGAAGACTATCTCGTAGAAAGGAAGGCCGAGGAAGAGGGTGGCAAATCCCATGTCTCCACGAAAGAACCTCACGGTTGACATGGAAAGGAAAGCACCAAGGAAAAAAGCACCGCTGTTTCCAAGGAAGACCCTTGCTGGTGGAAGATTCATGGGAAGAAAACCAAGAAGGGAAAAAGCCAGGCCCTCCTCACCTATCAAAAATGAAGAAACAATGGAGATTCCCCCCAGTAATCCGTCCAGGCCGTCTATCACATTGAAAGCATTCATCATACCAACGAACCAGATGAGAAGGAAAGTAGAATGGACTTTCAATCCGAAGATGAAGGTGTCGGTTGAAGTCGAGGCCACAAACCACAGTGAAACAAGGACGGTAACGATGAGTTTCAACCTGTATGACAGATCGAACAAATCGTCCAAAAGGCCAAGGATGAACATGGGAACCGAGTAGGGAAAAATCGGATTGTCTTTCTCAAACATTAGAAGCGTTAGAAAGATGGCAATACCCCCAACTGGAGGAACAGCTCTTCTGTGCGTTTTTCTGAAAGAGGGATGGTCGAGAAAACCCGTTCTTTTCCCCAGAAAGGCCAGCACGCAGGTCCACAGGAAACTAGTCAGAAACTCCAGCATTCAATTTTGCCTCCGGAACGAGTTTTATCATTTCAGAAAGAAGAGCCTTTGTGTCCTTCCTCTCAAAGGCCTGTTTCATGGAGAGAACTGCCCTGTGAATCGTTTCCCCGGAAGGGAAAAGGTCAGGCTTCACTCTGAATATCTTGGGGTGCAGAGTGGGTTCCTTCTTTTCGTAGGGGTAGGTGAGTTCTTCGCACATCTTCTCTCCTGGCCTGACACCGGTGTAGACTATCTTTATGTCTTGGTGGGGCACGAACCCCGAGAGCATGATCATCGTTTCCGCGAGTTTCACGATGGATATCTGCTCCCCCATATCGAGGATGAAAAGATCTTTGCCCGACGAATACAGTATGGATTGAAGGATGAGGGAGACTGCCTCCGGTATGGACATGAAGTACCTCTTCATCCGCGGATCGGTTACGGTCACCGGTCCACCTTTTTCTATCTGACGCTTGAACTTCTCCACTACACTGCCTCGACTTCCCAGGACGTTTCCGAATCTCACAATCGAAAATTTCGTTTCACCCGCATCCTGTGCCATAATGTAGAGCTCCGAGATCCTCTTTGTGAGGCCCATTACAGAAGTGGGGTTCACTGCCTTGTCAGTAGAAATGAAGACAAAGTGCTTCACCCTCACCCTTTTAGAAAGCTCCACCAAGTTGATCGTCCCAAGGATGTTCACTCGGAAGGCTTCCAGCGGATTTTCCTCCATCAAAGGCACGTGTTTGTGAGCAGCCACATGGAAGACGATATCCGGTTTCAGCTTCGCCATCCAGAGTTCCATAAGATTCTCGCTGGCAACGTCCACTATCACCCTTTTCTTTTTCAGATTCGGGAAATTTTCGCTGAGAAATTCGTCTATCAAATATATGCTGTTTTCACCATGCCCTAGGAGGATAAGTTCTTCAGGATTCATCTTCGATATCTGTTTGCAGAGTTCAGATCCTATACTCCCCCCGGCACCCGTCACGAGTATTCTTTTCCCTTTCAAAAGATTCTCTATTCCACGCACGTCGATCCTTATCTCTTCCCTCCCGAGAAGGTCTTCTATCGATATCTCCTTTAAGTGCGAGAGTCTCACCCGTTCCTCCATCAGCTCTCTGATGCTCGGAAGGGTTTTCACTCTGACTCTTTTCAGATCTATGTTTTCAAGGATGCGTTCCATTTGTTGTCTTGTGGCAGATGGAATGGCCACAATTATTTCATCCACACCGAGTTTTTCAGCGTATTCCATCGTTTTGTCGATAGGGCCGAAGACAGGGATCCCTCTCACTCTTCTTCCTACCTTCCGTGGCGAGTCGTCCATGAAGGCGACGACCTTTCCAAGGTGGGGATGTTTTTCGAATTCTTCCAGGATAGAAACTCCCGCGTCACCTGCTCCAACAATCATGATCCTCTTCTCTGTGGGTCGTCCTTTTCGGTTCAACGTCAACCACTGCCAGGTGATCCTGCTCAGAACTATGAGAATCATTGAGCCAAGGAAGGTGGCAAAACCGACGGAGCGAGGAAGGACCACATCGCGGTAGAAGTAGAAGAAAGCAAGAGTGGAAATATACGATACGGTGCTTCCCCTTATCAACAGAAGAAAATCCCTCGCGTTGGCGTACTCCCACACGACGGAGTAGTTTCCGTTCAGCACGTAAACAACCATCGAGATGAGCGTGTATACGAACACCGACTCATCGTAACGGAACATTTCCTGAAAGTTGAAACCGAACCTTGCAAATAGCGCCACCACACCGGAAAAGAGGGTCAAGCCCGTGTCCAGGAAAAACAACAACAATTTCCTCACGTTCACCATCTCGTGACCGCCTTTCTTCCATCTTCTGGTATGACCTTGTATTTGTACAGAATCTCGCGCACATCCTCCGTTACATATATTCTAACGATCTGTATCATGTTGCTCACCATAAGCTTGTAGGCAGGATATTTCTTCACGTATTCATCCACGGTGAGCACCTCATCGGATCTTGGATCGTAAAGGAACACGTTGTTTTGCAGGAATTCGTCCGGATGAAAGATGGTGAGTTTGTAGGGAGTATCGATTCTGAAGTAATCGTTCTTCCTCTCACAGATATCAACGAGGATCTCTCTGTCTGTGTCTTCCACGCCGCCATTTTCTAAAACGCTACGAATGTTTTCAACGATCTTGTCGATCAGATTCTTCGCCGCTGAAAGACTCAGCTCGGATGGATCAAAGCCCTCGGTGGAAAACGGGCGTTCAACAACCATTTTCCATAGGTCTCGATTTTTGAACCTATCTATGAGTTTTTTAACTCTCTCGTCGCCTTTCATCTCCAGTTCCTTGAGAATGGAATAATCCGTCAACTCCAGAAATTCATCCAAGTTCTTCAATCGCTCTTCCAGGTCGAGAATCTCACAGGCGTGTGAGAGCATCTCCTGAATCATGAGATCTGCTGCACGGGATGTTTTGTGAAAATACACATTCTTATACATCATGAACCTGCTGAAAAGGATAGAATAGATGTTGTCCACTACTTTCACATGGTAACACAGGATCTCCTTTCCATCCCTCATCTTGACGAGAGAGTTCCTCAGCACTCTGTCTACGTTCATCGGAGCGAAATGTCCAACACCGCTGTGGTACGAATCCCTCAAGAGGAAATCGAGCCTGTCTGCACCCAACGGTCCCTGTATAACGTTGAAATCAACACTTCCCGTTTCTTCTCCCCTGAACACATCCACGACTCTTTTTGCAATCTCTTGGAACGCTTCTTCAAGGGGAAGGTCACCCACGGTCTTCACCACATCCTCTTCTACCGCACGCTTCAATCTCGAGTTGTAGGTATTGAAAACCCTTTTCATCTCCTCCGGGAGCTTTTCAAGAACAAGTCTATCTCTGAACTCATCGTGCCCATCTTTGTAGCCGTACTTTTTGAAGACCACATCATCGAATTGATGGCTGAAAGGACCATGACCCACATCGTGTAGAAGGGCAGCCAGACGTATCAACCTGATTCGACTGTGGTCATCGAATAGGTTTCTAGCGTACATGCCCGCTATGTGCATTGTTCCCAAAGAGTGCGCAAACCTCGTGTGCGTTGCTCCCGGGTACACCATTGTCGCCCCCGCAAGTTGGGATAGAAATCTCAATCTTTGAACAATCTTTGTATCAGCCACGAGGATTTCCAGAGGATACAAGTATATTTCCGAATGTATCGGATCTCTTGAAACCTTCTTGAACACCTCTATCACCACCTTTCAACTGAAATTGTATCACTTGAAGATGTGGTAAAATTATTAAAAAAGAAAAGGAGACCATGGAGGATGAAAAAGTGGGAGCTTTCACAACCTGATAAGCATGCTGTGGAAAGAATTTCACAGCGCTTTGGACTGAGTGAAATAACTGCGAGGATTCTGGTGAACAGGGGTATCGACACAGAGGAGTCCGCCAGGTCTTTTTTGTTTGTAGATGAAACCTGCCAGCATGATCCTTTCCTTTTCAAAGACATGGAAAAAGCTGTTGAAACCCTCCTTGAGGCTCGCTCCGAAGGCTATTTCGTTCTGATCCACGGGGATTACGACGTGGATGGAATAACATCAGCCGTCGTGTTGAAGGAGTTTCTCGAAGAAAACGGCTGGAAGGTGGATGTCTACATTCCCCATCGTATCGAAGAAGGCTACGGTATTCAAAAGGAGAACATTCTCTCTTTCAAGGAGATGGGAGTTTCTTGTCTAATAACAGTCGATTGTGGCATCACTGCCGTTGAATCCATTGATCTGGCAAAAAGGCTTGGCATGAAAGTGATTGTGACTGATCATCATGAAGTGAACGGGGACATTCCACCTGCTGACGCTATCGTGAATCCAAAAGTACCAGGGGAGAATTATCCTTTCAGGGATCTTGCCGGCGTGGGTGTGACCTACAAACTCGTACAGGCTCTTGCTCAAACGTTGAAATGCCCCAACGTTGAAAAGTATCTGGAACTGGTGGCGCTTGGAACAGTTGCAGATATGGTATCTTTGCTCGACGAGAACAGGTATTTCGTGAAAAAAGGCGTAGAACAGCTTGTGAAAACAAGACGAATGGGGCTGAGAAAGCTTCTGGAGAAGCTGGGTTTGAAAAGACTCACATCGCATGATATCAGCTACAAAATAGCTCCTCGTCTCAATGCGGCAGGTCGTATGGGAAGTGCAACGGATGCGTTCGTACTGCTGACGATGAAAGATCCTACTAAGGTCGAAAGCGTTGTGGAAAGATTGATGGAGCTGAACAACGAACGACGGAGAATCGAAAGGCAGATATTCAAAGAGGCCGTTGAAATGATCGAGGCGAACGATCTGTGGAAAGATCCCATCATAGTGGTTGCTGGGGAAAATTGGCATGTGGGAGTTATAGGTATCGTGGCAGCAAAGCTGGCCAATCGGTACGAAAAGCCCGTGGCGGTCGTCTCGTTGAGTGACGACTACGCCAAAGGTTCCATAAGAAGTTACAACGGATACGACATCATGAATACCTTCTCCAGCGATATTCTGGAGATATTCGACGAAATAGGAGGGCACTCCTCCGCTGCGGGATTTTCTCTTCGAAAAGAGCAGCTGGAAGCCTTCAGAGAGTACATAAAAAACGTTGCTCTGGAGTTGAAGGATGAGAAAGTACTGGTGGATGCCGAAGCAAGCATCGATGACATCGATGATCGATTCGTCGAGGACATGAATCTTCTCATGCCGTTTGGCCAGGGAAATCCTGAGCCGGTGCTCTTGCTCAGTGACCTGCTTATAGAGAAGATTCACTTCTTCGGCGAGGATAACAGTAATGTTTTTCTTCACTTGAGAGACGGAGAAAAGAGACTGGAGGTGATCGGGTACAACTTTAAGAGTTTGTCAAATTCGTTCTCTGCCCTTCCCGTTACTCCCACAAAAGGCAGCGTTGTCGTCAACCTGAGACCCATGGGGAGTGGTTTGTCTTACTATCTCGTTTCGCTGGATGTGAAGCCCATTTTCCGCGTGAAGAGTAGAGAAGTGGGTTCTCTTCTGAGGAAAGCAAAAGAGAAAAAACTGCTCATCAGAATCCCATACCCCTCCAAAACTAAGTTTCTCCTTTCAGTGAAAGAAGAAACTGGAGGAAGGTTTGGTGTTGTCTCCCTGACAAACGCTTCGGCACAGAATGTCTCGGGCTGTCTGGCCAGGTACAGCTCTTCCAAAGCACCAGGGTACGTGAATTCAGCGTTCACCAGGGGATTAGAAAACGAGATCATTGTCTTCACCGTGGTGGGTTTCCTGAGGCATCTTCCCCTGAACGACTTCGACGTATTCGTCGTGAACGAATTCCAGGATTTTGTGACCTACAGCAACAACAGCCAGGTTCAAAAGTTTCTGAATCTTCTGGAAAGGCATCCCGAGAAATTTCTCCTCATCTCCTCGATGAAAAGCCCGGAACTGGAAGACTTCTTGAAGGTCAATGGATATGAAGTTGTGGATCTCAAAACCGATGAGTTGGAAGAATTTCTATTTTCAGATCAGAGAGGGCGATTCGAACTCGCAGCTTTGAAAGATTCCAGCGGTTTTTCGATAGTGGTCTCCGAAAAAAGGTTGATTCCGGATATCTACACGAAACTGGGGAAAAGGGTGGTTGTTTACTACGCCAGCATGGATCTGGAGAAGAAGGTAAAGGTTGTGGGGTTGATAGAGAGCGGATCTGTTCGGAAGGCTATTCTCACAAGTAACACCGACGGCCTACCCACTTTTATCAAGGGGGACATCATCTTCTACGATTTCCCGCTCAGCATCTACGAAATTGTGGATCTTCTAAGAAGAAGAGCCGTTATCAATCTGTGCTATTCACTACAGGATATGAAAAGGCGTCGAGCTGAACTGGAGAAGTTGTTCCCCAGTCCTGATAAACTGGAGGAAATAGCTTGTACAGCCGCGAAGGCGAAAGACAGGATAGAATTGGAAAAGATCCTCGAAAATGACTACGGAATAACGGGGAAGACACTGAAGGATGTATACATGGATCTGATTGAAAAGATGAATTCGGGAGAAATCCCGTGGAGGGTGCTAGAGGGGGATCTTGAAAGGAAGGTTTTCGAGGATACTGCCTTTGTCCTCACGAAAGATCTGAAAGATCTGTTTTCCTTCTTCAAGGACAGGGTGATAAGGTGATTGTTGCAATAGATTACGGTGAAAGGAAATGCGGTGTGGCTTTTGGAGAAGTTCTTCCCCGAGATAGCGTGGTCGTACCAACCAGGGAACTCAGGAAGTTCGTGGAGAGACTAAATCCTGATAAAATAGTCTTTGGTCTTCCTCTGTCGATGAGCGGTCGTTTCTCCCAACAGACGTTCAAGACGATCGAAGTTGTTCTTTTGTTCTCGAAGAAGTACGAGATCTATTTATGTGACGAAAGACTCACAACAAGAATTGCAAGCAAGATATCGAAGAGGGACGACGCGGTGAGTGCTGCTCTCATCTTTCAGTCCTTTGTTGAAAATCCATCCAGATGTACGAAGGTTGTAGACAGGAGAAAGAAGGTGGATCTTCTACTGGATGACATTTCAGATAAGAGAGTGTTGTTGTACGAGCTTCCCGATCCTTCTTTGAGGCTGGATTCAAAAGAAACGGATGTGGTAACAAAGGATCCGGTTTTAGCCTACTTCTTCTACAAAAATGGATACTTCGTTGAGAGGAACATCCCGGAGAAGAGGTACGATTTAATCATTTCAGGGAGAGAGTGTGAAAAGCTGAAAGACCATCTGTCGGAGAGAGGAAAACTGGTGTGCCTGTAGCTCAACGGATAGAGCGCTGGACTCCGGATCCAGAGGTTGCGGGTTCGAGTCCCGCCAGGCACACCAGATTTTTTTTAGGAACACCCCACCTGGAGAAAGAACTATCAAGACGAGGAGGTTTTCGGAATGCCAAAGGGAGACATCGGCATAGACTTGGGAACGGCTTCCATTATTGTTTATAAAAGAGGTGAAGGAATCGTTCTACACGAACCATCCGTTGTGGCGATCTCGGAGAAGACAGGTGAGATCGTCGCCATTGGTGAGGAAGCAAAAAGGATGCTTGGCAAGACCCCCGAAGGTTTGAAAGCCATCCGCCCAATGAAAGACGGTGTAATAGCGGATTATAAAACCATAGAAGCAATCATACGAAGCTTCCTGAAACGCATAGTGGGAAGGTTCAGCTTTATGAAGCCCTCCCTCATCATAGGGGTTCCCACGAAGATCACCGAAGTTGAAAAAAGAGCCGTTTTCGAAGCAGGTCTCAACGCCGGAGCTCGAAGAGTGCACATCGTTTCTGAACCGATAGCGGCTGCGATAGGTGCGGGGATAGATGTCATGGCGTCCGAGGGCAATATGGTAGTGGATATAGGTGGTGGAACCACAGACATAGCCGTGATCAGCCTTGGCGGTACGGTTGTTGGAGAATCGGTGAGAATGGCGGGAGATGCCATGGATGAGGCTATTGTGAAATTCATTCGAAAAAAATACGGTCTTGTTATCGGGGATTCAACGGCAGAAGAGATAAAAAAGAGGATCGGAAAAACACACCCTGCTTTCGAAAACTACGAAGTCGAAATAAAAGGGCGCGACGTGGTAACAGGTCTTCCAAGAACTGATCGGGTCAATTCCGATGACGTGATGAAAGCCATTGAACCCATCGTGGTTGCTCTCTTGACGAAAATCAAGAACGTCCTCGAAAGAACTCCTCCCGAGCTCTCAGCTGACATTATAAACAACGGAATTCATCTCACAGGAGGCGGAGCACTTCTCAGAGGACTTGACAGAACCATTTACGATGAAATCCATGTTAGAACGATCGTAGCAGAGGACCCTATCACATGTGTTGCGAGAGGAACGGGTGTTCTTCTGGAAGATGAGAAATTACTGAAAACGGTCTGTGAAACGTTCGCGAGGTGATTTTCGTGACAAGAGGCATCTACAACGCTGCCATGGGAATGTTGGTAGACATGGCAAAGCTCAACAGGATAGCCAACGACCTTGCAAACGTCGACACGGTTGGTTACAAGCAAGACAGAGAGGCCTTCAGAGCTTACCTGAGGCGAGAAGTGTTCAGACAGGAGCCAAACCCTATCGAGAAGAAAGTAAAAAAAGTACCGATCGGCCTCCTCGAATACGCCGTCGTGTTGGACGAAGTGAGGAGCGACCTTTCCCAAGGACCTCTCGAGGAGACAAAGATACCGTATCACCTTGCTATAGACGGTGAAGGTTTCTTTAGGGTGGAGTACAACGGGCAAGAGTACTTCACCAGAAACGGGGAGTTTGAAGTGGGAAGTGATGGATATATCGTTACAAACTACGGAGGATACCTTCTCGATGAAAATGGTGAAAGGATCAGGTATTTCGACGGCTTCACCGTTGATAAGGGAGGCTACATAAGAGATGAGAAAGGGAACGTAATCACCAGAATTGGTGTGTACACTGTGGAAAATCCTCAGAAGTTTGGAAACACACTCTTCATCGGTGAAAATCCAACACCTTCTGGAAACTTTAGGATTCTTCAGGGTTATGTAGAAAAATCAAATGTGAACGCTCTGAAGGCGATGGTGGACATGATCTCCGCGATGAGGCATTACGAAGTTTCTCAAAGAGCTGTTCTTGTCAACGATGAATTGAACGGAAAACTCATCAACTCTCTGGCCAGTCTGAAGTAACCTGGAGGTGTTTGAATATGATGATCTCACTCTACTCTGCCGCCACGGGGATGTCTGCTCAACAGTTTAAACTGGATACTATAGCGAACAACCTTGCGAACGTTGACACGACAGGTTACAAGAAGATAAGAGCAGAGTTTCAGGATCTTCTCTACCAGTACGTGAAGAACGCGGGAACCCCCACGGTTGCTATTTCCACTCTTCCAACGGGACTGTACGTTGGGCACGGTGTGAGAGCGGCGGCGACGACTCGAATATTCACCCTCGGAAACTTTGAGCAAACTGGTAACGCCCTCGATCTGGCAATAGCTGGGGACGGATTCTTTCAGATTCAACTCCAGGATGGAAGGATTGCCTACACAAGAGACGGAAGTTTTAAAGTGGACAGTGAGGGAAGAATCGTCACTTCGAACGGGCTCCTTCTGGTACCGGAGATAACCATCCCCGAGAACGCTGTCTCGATAAACGTTTCTCCAGATGGCATCGTCTCGGCTGAGCTTCAGGATGGAACCATACAGCAGCTCGGAACGATCACACTTGTGAGGTTTGTGAACCCATCCGGTTTGAAATCTATAGGAGACAACCTCTACATCGCCACGCCCGCTTCGGGTGATCCGATTGAAGGCGTTCCAGGGCAGGATGGCTTTGGAGCCATAAAGCAGGGGTTCCTGGAGAAGTCCAACGTTGACGTTGTCAGAGAAATGGTGGACATGATCACCGCTCAGAGAGCGTATGAATTCAACTCGAGGGTCATACAGACCGCCGATGAAATGCTGAGAACCGCCACCAATGTGAAGAGATGATGAATTATGAAAGTTTGTTTCTTGATGCTGGTGGTACTTTTTTCCTCCTTCCTCCTTTCTGAAACTCTCATGTTGAGGGAAACGCTCCTGGCTACGCCAGGAGTTCTTTCCTTGAACGACCTCACCGTGGAAAAGGTCGGTTCAAAAAAAAGTCTGATGGTTCTCCTGCCGGGCTTTGAATACCTTGTCTCCAGAGATTTCCTAGCAATCAGATTCCCAGAGTACAAGTTTGTCGGCCCAGACCAGGTGAAAATAACAGTGAAGGGTCCTGACGAACTCAGGAAGGTTGTGTGCGAGGAAATCGAAAAAAAAGTGGGCACGAAAGATTTTGAGGTGTTTGTTGTGAAAACCTTCGGGAAATTTCCGCAGGATTTGGATCTTTCCTCTGTCAGAGTTACCAGAATTTCAAAAAACCTGATCAACGTCTTTCTAAAATTCACCGATGGTTCTTATGTGACCTTGAACGTTGTACTCAGAAAGGAAAGGAATGTAGTGGTCCTGAAGAGAAATATAAACGTGGGAGACGTGATAAAGGAAGATTTTGTGACCGTAGAAAGAAGAGATATTTTTGAGATCAACGGAGAACCGTTTTACGATATTTCAGAAGTGGTGGGGATGGTATCCAGAAGATATTTGAGGGTGGGAGCTGTTCTCACAAGGAACATGCTGGAAAATCCCCCCGACGTGATAAAAGGACAAATCGTACCGGCGTACGTGGACCTTGGAAGCATAAAAGTGTCCACTTTTGTGGAAGTGGTGGAAAACGGGTATCTTGGAGAGACGGTGAAAGCAATGAACATCGAAAGCAGGAAATACGTCTTTGGAAAAGTTGAAAAAGGACCTGTCCTGAGAATCCTGGGGGTGACAGAATGAAGAGAGTATGGTGCTTCGTGATACTTTTTCTAGCAGCAACGATCTTTCCTTTTTCTATATGGAACTCCTCGGGGGAATCGGAGTACAAAAATCTTCTCTCCGTTCGGAAGGCCTCAAAGGTTGGTGATATTGTCACCATAGTGATTCGAGAGAACAACAACGTGTCCTCAGAAAGGGAGAGCCTTGAGATCCAAAAGACTCTTCTGAGCATTCTTGGGAACGTGGTTAGCGTGGCCGCTAACTTCAACCTCAGTAATTTCATCCCAATAAACAACAATCCTTCACCACAGAGAACGCGAGGAGGAGAAATGAAGTCCTCGGTAGTGGCAAAGGTTTCGGCAGTGGTCGTTGATGTTGATCCTTACGGTAACCTGATGGTGGAAGGAAGAAAGACGATAAAGGTTGATAAAGATTACCAAGAGATCATCATAAAAGGAAAGGTGAGACCGGACGACATAGGAATAGGAAACGAGGTGGATTCTTCCAAACTGGCGGATTCAGAAATATGGGTGAACGGGAAGCTGGTCTTCAGCGAGGAACCTGGTAAGGAAAGTTTATTCGGCAAAGTACTCTCGTTCTTAGCAGGCCTCTTCACATGAGGTGATGAGAAATGAAAAAACTCCTCTTCTTCGTTCTCATTATACTGACTTTCAGCTCTCTTTTCTCGATCACTACAAGAATAAAAGACATCGCTTTTTTCAGAGGAGCCCGTGACAACCAGCTATTCGGGATCGGTCTTGTTGTGGGACTCAACGGAACGGGAGATTCTGGAAACGTGAACTCTCCTCTTCTTCTCGAAATGATGAAAAAATTCGGAGTTCAAGTCCCAAAAGAAGACCTGAAATCGAAAAACACCGCCCTTGTGATGGTGCTCGCTGACATTCCTCCTTTTGCAAAAGAGGGCATGAGAATAGACTGCGTGGTTGCTTCCATTGCCGATGCAAAATCCCTTGCTGGAGGATATCTCATACAGACACCACTCTACGGGGCAGATGGAAAAGTTTATGCTGTGGCTCAGGGTTCGGTGAGTCTCGGTGGTGAAGATGTAAGGCTTTCAGCGAGTCTTCAAAAAAGATACAAAGTAGTTGGTTACCTTCCCGAGGGTGCCATTGTGGAAAGGGATATCCCTTCGGACATGCTCGAAGGAGACAGTGTGACGATACTACTGAGAACCCCCGATATCACCACTGCAGCAAGGGTGGCAAAGGCAATAAACGATAAGTTCGAAATGGACCTCGCAAAAGCCGTCGATCCTTCGGCGATCAAATTGACCGTTCCAAGCGCTTTCCAGGATGATCTGATCACGTTCCTCTCTCTCATCGAAGAGATAGAAGTGCAACCGGATCTTCCCACTAAGATAGTGGTCAACGAAAGGACCGGCACCGTCCTTTTCGGAGGGGATGTGAGACTATCAGATTTTGTGATCTCCTATGGAAATTTCACGATAAGTGTGTCGTCTGGAAAGATAGGAGACAAGGACGCGACCGTGGCCAATCTTGTTAATGCCCTGAAGGCAGCAGGAGCCACTCCTCAGGACATCATCGCCATCCTTCAGGTGCTTCACAAATCCGGCTACATTCTCGGTGAACTTATCATCATGTGAGGTGGAAAGATGTACGTGTTGGGTGTTTCTTCCAATATAAAAAACTTAAAAGATGCCAGTGTGGAGTTTGTCAGCGAGCTGTTTTACAAGCTGTTCAAAGAAATGTACGATTCCATTCCAAAATATGATCTGATCCCCGAAACAAGTGCGGAGAGGTGGTTCAGAGAAATGCTTCTTCACGAGTACTCAAGATGCGCTGCAGAGCAGAGCTCGCTCACAGAGATGGTGATGAAGAGTCTCGGAGAGAAGAGGATTTCCAGTCTTCCTCAGAGGGAATAGGCTTCTTTGTGTGCGAGCAGGCGAATCAAAAATGGTATACCTCGCCTGAATATCAATCTTGGAGATGTGTATACAGCGTAGTAAGCCCTTATGAAAAGTTTTTTTAGCTCTTTCGGCGAGAAATTCGGATGCCTGAACACTAGATGGGTTCCATCGAATTTCCTCCAGTCCCTTTCCACGATCAAATGCTTCAGCTTCTCAAAGAGAGCTGTCCCAGGATACGGTGTGAGAATCGAGAACTGAACGATGGACGCTTTCAGTTTTCTGGCAAATTTCACAGTTTTCTCTATGGTTTTTTTCGTGTCTTTCAGTGCTCCAATCACGAAACTGGCGAACACGTCTATCTTATATTTCTTCAAAAGCCTCACTACATCGAAGGCTATACCAGATTTCAGATTTTTTCCATACTCCTCCAGCACTTCGTCATCTGCGCTCTCAAAACCTATGAACAACATTTTGCAACCCGCCTTTGACATTGCCTCCACCATATCTTCTCGTCCTAGGAGTTCGTCCGCTCTCGAAAACGCCCACCATTTAAAACGAAGATCCTTCCTCAACATCTCTTCACACAGATTCACAACCCTCTTTGGACTTATCGTGAAGTTGTCATCGAAGAAGATCACAGAGCCGTATCCCATCTTCTTCAAGATCTTCAGCTCATCGATCACGTTCTCAACGCTTCTCCATCTGATTCTTCTTCCCATGAACTGCGAGGCACTGCAGAACTCGCAATTGAAGGGACAACCTCTTGAAGTGATCAAACTCGTTGCTCTTTCGCCAGCGAACCTTGTCCTGTAAAGGTAAACTTTCTCCCTGTCAGGGAAGGGCAAATCATCCAGATTCTCTATGAATCGAGAAGGTAGCATTACAATTTCTCCGTTTTTCACGTAGGCAACACCGGGTATGTGAGGATATTTTTCCCCGTTCGCGATACTTTCTACAAGATCTGAAAAAGCACTTTCTCCCTCCCCGAGTACTACATAATCACACAAGCCTTCCTGAAGAATTGCTTTGTAGAAAGCCGTTGCGTGAGGACCTCCCATTACTACCGTGGTACCGTAAGCCTTTGCCCTTCTTGCAATCTTTTCCG
Source organism: Thermotoga sp. (assembly GCF_021162145.1). NCBI lineage: Bacteria > Thermotogati > Thermotogota > Thermotogae > Thermotogales > Thermotogaceae > Thermotoga > Thermotoga sp. The sequence continues at coordinate 1,829 of NZ_JAGGZH010000039.1, read as the reverse complement.
CTATAGGGAACCGCACCGTATCGACAGATATTCCTACCACATCGTACTCTTTGAAATTGAAACCTTCCCACTCGAACTTCTCCACGTTCATATCCACAAGATTCACGCTGTGCCCTTTCTCTTTGAGAACAGAGCAAATGTACATGAGACCGAGGGGAGGATAAACCGCCCCGAGTCTATAGTAATACCCGCCGCTGTATGGATTAATGAGAAGGATTTTCATGTTGGTCACCTCCACAGGTATTCTATCACAAACATCTAAACAGTTTTACTCAGCAAAAAAGAGGGAGGTGAACCTCCCTCTTCAGTCTTTTTCCTTTTCATTATTACCATTCAATTATAAGCTCGTTGAACGTCCATCCAAACTTCGCATTTGTGGTATTTGGGTCTCCAAATTCTGTTCCTATCTCCCAGTCGCAGAGGTACATTTCATCAAAGTTCTCAATACGACCATGCTTTTCTATTATCTCCTTGGTCTTATCAACGAAGTCTTTGACGTTCAGTTTAACCTTTCCCTGCTGCAGAGGTTCGGTGATTCTGAATGCGACGTAGTCCCATCCCCAGGGTGCATAATAGACTTCCCAGGTTGTCTGTTTGACTTCTCCGTTTATCTCAACTTCCGTAGTGAACTCATCTACTTTGTCACCACCAGGCATCAGGATGTTGTTGTAGAGCCAGACCATTATTTCTGCGTCACCGGAAGTCACACTCGTTTGAGTGGGATCTTTGGTTATCCAGGTTTCCATAGCCAGATTTATTGGTAGGTTGTTCTCGTACCAGACGTTGTAATCCAATGTTACATAAAAATCGGGTAGATCTTTTACTTTGATGGGAAGGCGATTTTCTCCACTGTTGTGACCGGCCCAGGGTTTGTAACCGTAGTAAACTTCCGGATAACCGTGTACCCAGCTGTCCGGATTTTGAAGAACGATATTACTCATGTCTGCGGAGAATTCCACTTTCTGTCCATCGAACGTGAGTGTTATTTGACCTTCATAGGACTTGACGTTCCAGAGGTTGGTTTCCATTGTCAGTGGTAGCCCGTTGAATTTGATGTCTGCAGATTGGAAGAGTACACCTTCTCCACCAAGCGTTACCACTTCAGAAGCAAAAAGAGCTACAGAGCAGATAACCAAAAGAAGAACCGCCCACTTCATTTTTCCACCCCCAGCAAGAAGTTTTCAAATACCCAATTGAATCTTACTTCCTTTGTGTCTGGACTTTCAAATTCGGTACCGATTTCCCAGACGGTGAAATACAGATCATCAAAATCCTTCACACGTGTGGACCCTGAAAGATACTCCCCTGCAACATCGAGAAAATTTTTCACGTTGAATCTCACTCTTCCCTTTCTCGCAGGATCTTTCAGTCGGAAAGCGAGATAATCCCAGTTCCACTCAGCATGCCAGAGCTCCCAGATTCCGCGTTTTTGTTCTCCGTTAAGTTCGAACGGAACGGTGTACTCTCCCACTTTTTTTCCACCTGGTGTAAGTTCGTTGAAATAGAACCATACCATGATCTCCACATCTCCGATGGAAGCCTCCGTCTGGTATTTCTTTCTTGTGAGCCAGGTCTCCATGGCAAAATTCAACGGAAGAGAAGGCTTATGATCTATTTCGAAGGAAAGTTCAACGGTGAAAGACTTTACAGAAGATAGTGATAAAGGTAATTTTGTCCCATCTGCCGCATGGCTTTCCCGGGGTTTGTATCCATAGTAAAATTCAGGATAGCCAAGAATGTACCTTTCTGGCTCTCTGGAAGAGAGGATTTCAATGTCATCACTGAAGGTGAGTTTTTCTCCGTCGAATTTCATCGCCACTGTTCCCGTG
>NZ_JAGGZH010000038.1 GCF_021162145.1 Thermotoga sp. | reverse complement strand
TGGTAAAAGTATTTATTTAATTAGGAGTTCTTGCTTTTTAATAACTCTTTGATTTTGTTATTTTTTTCTGCCAACATTTTACCAAATCGAAATCTAATAAGTCAATACATCATCAAACTTCTTCATCTTCGGTTTGATCTCTGACAATCTCTGTCCTTATAAAAAATAAAGCGATGTTTATCTTTGAGATCAACAGAGGGGCTGAAAAGCCCCGTTTTTGAGTTCAGAGATTTTTTGTAAGTATTGTGTTAAAGTGTGATATAATAATTTATGATCTGAACTTTTTCATTTTTGAACAAAAAGAGGTGGTAATTATGAAGAGAACGCTCGAAGGTAAAGAAATTTTGGAGGTCGTATTCGATCTGGTGAGAGCTTTTTCCAAACTGATGCCCTTTGTGCCTGAGGCAGAGAAGATGAATACACTCGAGTTTTATCTCTTCATGTTCGTTGCTCTCAAAGGGCCTACCTCTATGAGCAAGCTGGCAGAAGAGCTATCCGTCAGTAAAAGCAATATCACGGTAACTGTGGATAAATTGGAAAAGAAGGGTTTTCTGAAAAGAAAACGCTCTGACCTCGACAGACGAGTTGTGATGATCGAGTTGACCAAAAAAGGAGAAAAGCTCTTCAATGCCATTCTTAGAAACTTCGAGAACATGCTCAAAAACGTGGTTTCTAAGATACCTGAAGATGATTTGAAAGTGATCTCAGAAGGATTTGAACGCATAACCAGGGTGTTTCTGAAAGGGGGTGAGGGGGAATGATTCTTGTAACGGGAGCCACAGGTCACATAGGGAACGTGCTCGTCAGAATACTTGTGCATCAGGGAAAGAGAGTTCGAGCAATGGTTTTACCGAATGATGATCTCACACTTTTGAAGGAACTGGATGTAGAAATCGTAAAAGGTGATGTGAGAGACGAAGAGTCAGTTGCAAAAGCCGCAAAAGGTGTTGATTTGATCTATCATCTGGCTGCGGTGATATCGATCACTCCCTGGAAGAGGAAGCTACTTTACGAGGTGAACGTGAAAGGAACCGAAAATGTTTTGAAGGAAGCGATAAAGAACAACGCAAGAATGATTTACGTTTCGTCCGTTCATGCTTTCGCTGAGCCAAAAGCGGGTGCGATAATAGACGAGCGTACACCCATAGATCCGAAAAGAACAACGGGATCCTATGGAAAGACAAAGGCCATTGCCACTCTCAAGGTTCTGGAGGCGGCACGTAAGGGTGCAGATGTTGTCATTGCATGCCCGACAGGGGTGATCGGGCCTTACGACTACAAACTCTCGGAGATGGGAAGGGTTATCTTGAAATTCCTCGGGGGAAAACTCAAAATCTGCATCGACGGGTCGTTTGATTTTGTGGACGTCAGAGACGTAGTCGATGGCCTCATAAAGCTTTCAGAGAGGGGAAGAAAAGGGGAAGTGTACATCCTTGGAAATCGATCTGTGACGATGAGAAAACTGATGACGATACTGGAGGAGGTAAGTGGTGTTCCCGCTCCTAAAATATATCTACCGCTACATATGGCATGGATTGTTTCTGGTGTTTCAACGGTGTTTTCAGCCCTGAGAAACCGTGAAACCATATTTACACCATACGCAATCTACACACTGACAAGAAACTACGCTTTTTCCCATGAAAGGGCTGAAAAAAAGCTTGGATACCACCCCAGACCTCTCGAGGAAACCTTAGAAGATACTGTTAAATGGTTCAGAGCGCAAATTTCATTTGAAAGTTTAAAGGGCTTCCGTTCTGCAGGTCTTCAGAGCAGATAGTTTGGTTTTATTGTTAGCGTATGTTTATCACATTATGAAGAGTACGTTTCGAAAGGTATCAACAGCTTTGAATATGAGGCTTTCCTCGATTTTGACAAACGACCTTGGGGGGTGTACACTTAGGGAGTGCCGCGATTGGCGGAAAGATTTTGAAGAAGGAGTGATTTTTTTATGAGAGGTACGGTTAAGTGGTTTGACTCCAAGAAAGGTTACGGTTTCATCACCATGGAGAACGGAGAAGACATCTTCGTTCACTGGTCCGCAATCCAGATGGATGGTTTCAAAACCCTCAGGGAGAACGAACCCGTTGAGTTCGATGTCCAGCGGGGGACCAAAGGTCCTCAGGCCGTCAACGTGAGACCCGTCAAATAATCAAAGAGCGAAACCAATCCAAGCCCCGGTGTTCATCACCGGGGTTTTTTTGATATATTAAGAGAGGATCAAGATTTCAGGGAGGTGCTCGACTTGGTCAGAGTACGATTTGCTCCCAGCCCCACAGGGTACCTGCACGTTGGAGGTGCAAGGACTGCTCTCTTCAACTGGATGTTCGCAAGAAAAGAAGGTGGAAAGTTCATCCTGAGAATAGAGGACACCGACTTGGAGAGAAGTTCCAGAGAGTTCGAGAAACAAATCCTCGACTCTCTGAAATGGTGTGGGCTGGATTGGGACGAGGGCCCCGATGTTGGGGGAGACCACGGTCCGTATCGTCAAAGTGAAAGACTCGAAATATACAGAAATCACGCTGAAAAACTGGTGGAAGAAAAAAGAGCTTATTACGTTGTCTACGACAGAGAAAATCCTTCTGAAGAACTCTTTTCTACATTCGAGTATCCCGAAGAGTACGCCAGAAGAGGGCATCCCATAACTGTGAAATTCAAAGTCCTTCCCGGTAAGACCACATTTGAAGATTTCCTGAAAGGAAAGATGGAGTTCGATAACTCCACCATAGAAGATTTCATCATCGTGAAGTCAAATGGTTTCCCTACTTATAACTTCGCGGTTGTGGTGGACGATCATCTGATGGAGATTTCCCACGTCTTTCGAGGAGAGGACCATCTTTCCAACACACCAAAACAGCTCATGATCTATGAGGCGTTCGGTTGGAAACCTCCCGTTTTCATGCATATTCCTCTCATACTGGGACCGGACAGAGCCCCTCTCAGCAAAAGGCATGGTGCAACCTCCGTCGAGCATTTCAGGAAAGAAGGTATCCTGGGCAGGGCTTTGATGAATTACCTCGCGCTTCTCGGCTGGAGAGTAGAGGGAGATGAGATATTCACTATAGAGGAGAAGCTCGGGTCTTTCGATCCCAGGAACATCTCCAACAAAGGAGTGATATTCGACTATCAGAAACTCGAGTGGGTGAATGGAAAGCATATGAGGATGATGGATTTAGAGGATCTGAAAAGAGAATTCTTAGAATGGGCAAGATACGTGGATAAAGAGATTCCCGATGTGGAAGAGGAATACTTCATAGCGGTGCTTCGTATCTGTAGAGAAAAGGTTAACACCTTAGTCCAGCTTTACGATATCGTGTATCCCTTCCTGAACGAAAATTATGAGTACGAGAAAGACTGTGTCGAAAAGTTTCTCAAAAAAGAAGAGGCAGAACAGGTCCTGAACGTGGTGAAATCTGAGTTTGAAAAGTTAAACGACTGGAACATGGAAAACATCGAAAAGATTCTAAGAGAGGTGGCGGGGAAAGGAATTGCTTCAAAGAAAGTGGTGTTCCAGACGGTGAGGGGTGCAGTAACAGGAAAGCTCGTTACACCGGGACTCTTTGAAACAATAGAGGTTCTTGGAAAAGAAAGAACTCTGAAAAGACTTGAAAGGACCATTCAATTTCTTAAAGGGGGAAACTAATATGAAACTGGCCTTTCTGGGAGATATACACGGTAATCTGGAAGCTCTGAATGCGGTTCTGGAAGACATAGAGAAAAGGAAAGTCGATGAGATATACTGCCTTGGAGATCTGGTCGGTTACGGGCCGGATCCTGAGGGGGTTGTTCAGGTTATAAGAGACAGAAAAATAAAGACGGTGATGGGAAACTATGACAATGGAGTGGGAAACCTTAGAGAAAGCTGCGGGTGCTCCTACGCACCGGGAAGAGAGTCCGAGGTGGGAGAGATTTCCCTGAAGTGGACCATTGGAAACACCTTTGAAGAGGCTAAGCGATTTCTGAGAGCTCTTCCAAAAAGAATCTCCTTTGAAATAGAAGGAGTGAAGTTTCTTCTTGTTCACGGCAGCCCGCTCAACGAACTTTTGGAGTACGTAAAGCCAGATACTCCTTCTAGGAGATTGAAGGAGATTGCACAGTCTGTAGAAGAAGACATCATCGTGAATGGACACACATATTCTCATGGCAAGATGGATTTCAGGAAAACTGATTTTGAATCCGGGAAGTGTGGGAAGGCTAAAAGATGGTGATCCTCGAGCGTCTTACATACTGGTTGATGTGAGCGAAGGAGTGGTTCGTTTCGAGACGGTACGTGTTCCTTATGAGATGAGAAAAACCGTTGAAAAAATCATAAAAAGAGGTCTACCAGTTGAGCTTGCTACGGTTCTGGCTCTCGGAGAAACATTCGATATGGGGCCGGGTAAGGTCACGTTTTCCTTAGAGCAATGAAAGCGCAGCATCCTTTGAAATTTCCCTCACCTCCAACGGGCTTTGTGATGAAGTCCACCGACTCTTTTAATAATTCCTGAAGTTTCTTTCTGTACTCTCCTTTTGGTTGCATACAACCCAGAATCACCCTTTTGAAAAGCCTTCTTGCCTTCTCAAAGATCCGGACGGTGTCCTCCAGTGCGGGAGGATTTTTATCTGCAAATGGTGTTTCAGGTGTGGGTATGAAAACGTTCAGCACCACTGTGTCAGTTTCTTTCGAGAGGATTTCAAGGGCCTTTTCCTCGTGGGTTATCTTTCCACCAAGAATTCCTATCGTGATATGAAAGACTACCTTTTCATAAAAGCGTGCTATTTGCAGTATTTCCTGTGGAGTCAGATCGAGCCCGTATATTCTTTTCATCACTTCAGGATCTCCGAAAAAGTCCATAGAAACCACATCTGCCAGCTCTTTTGCCACCTCTGACTTCTGAAACCCAACATGAAAATTGTACAGAAGGTTGTATCTTTCCCTGTATTCTCTCAATACGTCTCTGTGAACTTCAAACGGGATCGATCCGTCTGCGAGCATTCCACCACTGATCAGAAAGCTCTTGTATCCTTTCTTGACGTAAAGGGGAATCTCCTCAACAGAGATCATGTGACGGAGATAACGCGCACCGCAGTGTGGGCAGTTCAGAGCGCAGAACGTACCGGTCACACTCACCGGAATGGTATGGGATGGATCTATTGTTTTCACGATTATTCCCTCCTCAAATAGAGCGGAAGACTATTGAAAATAATATCAAATGTTTTTCCGGACGTTAACGAAGTCAACTTTATTTACGATTTTATCTTTTGTGCAGATTTTCTGTTCCCAAAGATTTATTGACACGAAAATGATTTGTGGTAAAAGTAAGTAATAAGGCTGGATGTAAGGGAAGAGGGGTGAAAATCCCCCGCTGCCCCGCAGCCGTGACCGGGGGCGAAAGCCGCTTATCCGCTCTTATGCGGATGGGGGAGGAGGTCCCGAGTAGGGTGTTCCCGAAAGGAGGCTTCCTTCCTTGGGCTGAAGGCTCAGTCCATGGGCTTTCAGCCGACAGACCACTGGTACCGAAAGGTACTGGGAAGGTGCGGCGAGTAGGATGATCCGGAAGCCGGAAGACCTATCCAGCCTTTAAAAACCTCGAGGGGGGTTGAAAACCATGCTCAGATCTTTTCCGCCATCACCACCCTGAAAATCCATCCTTGTTTGATTCCACCCACAATTAAGTCAGCCTGAGTATTAAGAAGGAGGGAAAACACTGTGCAAACTCTGGCTTATGGCTTCCCTAAGCTTGGGAAGAAAAGGGAGTTTAAAAAGCTGCTTGAAGGTTTCTGGAAGGGCAATCTCACTGAGGAAGAACTCCATAAAGGAATAGAGAACTTAAAACTCAAAAGGGTTGAAAACTATCAGGATAATGTGGATCTTTTTCCTTCAAATGAAGTCTCACTTTATGATTTCATTCTTGATACAGCGGTTATGGTAGGAGCCATTCCTGGCAGATTTCAACCTTATAAAGGGCTCAAGACCTATTTTGAGATGGCCAGAGGTAAACAGGCTCTTGAACTCACCAAGTGGTTCAACACTAATTACCACTATCTGGTTCCGGAGCTGGAGAATCAGGATTTTTCAATTCTGGATAACTTTCCGCTTAAAGATTTTCTTTTTCATCAAAGACACGGAATCAATACGCTTCCAAAAATGATAGGGCCTTTTACCTTCTTGAAGCTGGCTAAGCTTATCAAACCTTCCAAAGGGGGAATTGAGATAGAAAAAATAACTGATCCAGAGACCTTTGAAGTTCTTTTAGAAAGACTGATGCCGGTTTATCAGGAGATATTGAAAAGTGTGGTCGAGGCAGGAGCTAATATCATTCTTATAGAAGAACCTGCTCTGGTGATGGAGCTCGAACCCTGGGAATGGAATCTGATCAGAAAAACCTATGAAGTTCTTTCAAAGATTGCGGATCTGTGGGTGTTAACCTACTATGACAGTGTATCTGATTATCTTTCTTTCATAGAGCTTCCAGTCAGAGGATTGGGACTCGACCTGGTTTCAAATCAAGAAAATCTGGGCAGTTTGAAAACATGGGGTTTTCCAAAGGACAAGGTTCTTATTGCGGGTATTATCAACGGAAGACAGGTATGGAAGGCTGATCTAGAAAGCAAACTCAGAGAAGTCGAGAGCCTTTTGAAATACACCGATAATCTTGTGATATCTAACTCGTGTCCTCTCTTTCATCTTCCTGTTTCTCTGGCAGGAGAAGATCATCTACCACCTGAGTTGATAAACAAACTCTCCTTTGCTGAAGAGAAATTAACGGAGCTAAAACTCATCAAAAAAGGATTGGAAGGAGATCCAGAGGCTTTACGTGTTATAACTGAAACCAAAAAAGCACTGCAAGTTTCCTTTGGACAGAAAAAAGAAGTGAATGAAAGAATTTCACAGCTCACAGAAAGGGATTTCATCCGGGATATACCTTACTCGGAGAGAATGAAGCTTCAACAGGAAAGACTTAAGCTTCCTCTTTTCCCCACAACAACTATAGGCTCTTTCCCACAAACAGAAGATGTAAGAGCTATGAGGGCCAAGTTCAACAGAGGAGAGATAGGAGCAGAAGAGTACAAACAGTTTATTAGGCAGAAAATCGTTGAGGTTATAAAACTGCAGGAAGACCTTGAACTCGATGTTCTTGTACATGGAGAATTTGAAAGAACGGACATGGTAGAGTTTTTTGCTCAGAAATTAGAAGGAATAGCCACCACCAAACAGGGTTGGGTGCTCTCTTATGGTTCAAGGGTTTATCGCCCTCCTATCATCTTTGGGGATGTCTGGAGAAGTGCACCTATGACTCTGGAGGAGATCACCTATGCCCAGAGTCTGACTCAAAAACCGGTGAAGGGAATGCTCACAGGTCCGGTAACTATTCTAAACTGGAGTTATTATCGGGAAGACCTTTCCAAGGAACAAATAGCCTATCAAATTGCTCTGGCGTTACTCGATGAAGTGAAAGATCTGGAGAACGCAGGGATAAAAATCATCCAGATAGACGAACCAGCTTTTAGGGAAGGAGCTCCCATTAAAAGGAGAAATTGGGACGAATATTTCAGCTGGGCGGTGAAGGCCTTCAGACTCTGTTCTAAGGCCAGACCTGAGACTCAAATTCACACTCATATGTGTTACTCGGAGTTCAATGAAATCATCGATTATATCGCCCAGATGGATTTTGATGTTATCTCTATAGAAGCTTCAAGAAGCAAAGGAGAAATTATAGAGGCTTTCGAAAACTTCACCGGCTGGGATAGACAAATTGGTCTTGGAGTTTATGACATCCACTCTCCAAGTGTACCTACAAAAGAAGAAATGAAAGAGGTGGTGAGGAGGGCCTTAAAGGTCTTGCCCAGAGAACTTCTATGGATAAACCCTGACTGTGGCCTGAAAACCAGAAGATGGGAAGAGGTAATTCCTGCTCTCAAGAATATGGTAGAGATGGCTAAGGAGCTCAGACAGGAAGCCAGACTGTAAATTTCTGGTGTTGAATAAACGCAGGGCAACGAGTGAACAGGAGGTGCAAGGAGCTTTTGGCTTGCACCTCTTTTTTCCAAATGTTACTTAACCTGCTAAACAAAAACTGGAGTTACAATCTCATGGGGAGGTGATAGAATGAGGAAGTTTCTGATTGTTTTTCTTGTTGTCCTTTTGAGTGTTCTCTTGCTTGGTGTGAGGCTCACCATTCTCCATGTGAACGACACGCACGGACATGCATGGGCGTTCGATGAATAGCGAAACCCGGGAATAGGAGGGCTCGCTGCTATCGCAACCATAGTCGAAGAAGTGAGAAGAGAAGTTGAGGAACAAGAGGGATACGTGATATTCCTTCATGCAGGCGATATCAACACAGGTATACCTGAATCTGACCTTCAGGATGCGATACTAGATATTGTGGGCTTCAACATGATAGGACTCACCGCCATGGCAGTCGGAAACCACGAATTTGATAACCCAAGAGATGTTCTCCTCAAGCAGATGAATTTCGCTGATTTTCCATTTCTCTCCGCAAACATTGTAAAGGAAAATGGAGAACCCTTTTTCACACTGTACATAATCGAAGATTTCGGCAAACTGAAGGTCGCCATAGTTGGTTTCACAACGGAGGAAACAACAATCTTGGAACCTCTCTATCTTGAGGGTTTGAAGTTCGGAAATGCCTTGAAGGTAGCCCAAGAGATCGCTCCAAAACTGAAAGAACAAGCAGATGTCGTGATTGCCCTTGCCCACCTTGACTGGGGAGATCCCAAGAAAGAAGATATCACCACAACACACCAGTTGGCGAAAGTCGATGGAACGGACGTGGTCGTGGCAGGTCACAGCCACGTTCTCGGATCAGAAGTGGTGGACGGAAAGATGGTAGTTTCAGCAGGTGAATATGGAAAATACGTGGGAAGGCTCGATCTGGATGTGGAAAACAGGAAAATCGTTGCGTGACATTGGCAAGCTATCCCCGTTAATTTGAAAGTGTACAAAAATGGAAAGTACGAATACGTTGGAAAACCATACCTTGAGAACAGATACGTTTCAAAAGAATTCGAATACTTCAAGAAAGTTGGGAACGAGAAACTCGATACTGTGATCGGGGAAACGAAGATCCTCCTCGACGGTGAAAGAGAACACGTGAGATCGAAAAGCACAAACCTCACCAACCTTGTAGCAGACGCTATGAGATGGAAAGTGAAAGCAGACATAGCTCTCACAAACGGAGGGGGAATAAGGGCTTCTATAAAACCTGGAAAGATTACCGTGAGAGACATCCTTACGGTTCTTCCATTTGGTAACACACTGTATGTACTGAATCTTACCGGCGAGCAGATAATGAAAGTACTGGAGTACGCTGCTACTGTACCGGAGGGAAAGGGAGCGTTTCTTCAAGTCTCTGGACTCACATGGAAGAGCAAGGATGGAAGGGTCGTTGAAGTTCTGGTGAACGGAGAACCACTGGACCTGAATAAGACATACAAAGTGGTGACGAACAACTACATGGCAAGCGGCGGAGATGGATATACTATGCTCAAAGAATGTGGCGGTTATGACACGGGCTTTCTGATGTCGGACGCTGTCATCGAATACATACAGAACGTTTTGAACGGTGTGGTGGAAGAGTACGATGCTTCTCAAAGATGCCTAAGAGAATAAGGCGGGGAGATCCCCGCCTTTTATTTTTATCAGATCGTGATCTAGTAAAGTTTTATTCACAAAAACCTGATTAGTTCCGATTGTTCACAAAGCAGGTGATGTTTGTATGAGACATGTAGAGGTAGATACAGAGTATGCAATTACCGGTAATGGAAAAATTCAGTTTCAATAGTTCCTTTGAGGTATGGAAATAGAATGAACCTGCAACGTACCAGGCCGTCTCTTTTGTGAGCGCTCCAGTGCCTGGACATGGAAACCACCAGGCGTAAATAATAAAAGCAGGGGAAGTCCCCTGCTTTTCATTTGGGTGATAGGACTTTCAGATGCTCCATATCTCTTCAAACGAATGGGGGGTTTCACAGTAC
>NZ_JAGGZH010000037.1 GCF_021162145.1 Thermotoga sp. | reverse complement strand
TGTTACCAAACTTTACTTTCCGATGCTGATGAGGATGAAGGCTAATGAACATTTGGACTTTGGATAGTTTTTCTGAACCACAAAAGACATTTTCTCCAGGGTTTTAAGGAGGGGGGTAAAGAGGGTGTCATTGATAAAATCACCCTTCGCATGGAGGATGTTCTTCAAAGCTGACCAGGTGTCTATTCCCTTTGCAATCTGCTTCAAAACGAACAGGTATCGTTCGCTAAGGTCGAATTGATCATTTCACCCGCTTCTCTGCAGGGAGATTCACGAATTGCTCAAAAGAAAAAGGGTGAACGATGAGTCTTTCGAGCTCTTCGAGTTTCTTTTCCCTGTTGGACAAATCCTCTTTCTTTACCTCCGGTACCGGAAGTTACTTCTGGGGTGCGGAAGCTCACGATAAGAAGAGTTCACAAATTCTGTTGGACAAGTGCCTATTCTCTGTTCAAATTTGCCAGTCACTTTCCTTTTCAAATTGACGGAAAGTAGTCTCGATTGAACTTAGATGATTGTTTCATTTAACTTAGATTTCAAGAGCAACCCTAAAATCCTATCTTTGTTTTTGCCTCTTTTGTAAGCGTTCTATCATCAGGTGAAATTTTTTTTCTTACGAATTGCCGATGTAAGTATAGAAGCAATTATCAGTACCATTCCCACTATTTGCTGGATCCCCACTCTTTCACCTCTGAACACAACCCCTGCCACTACAGAGACCACAGTGGTGAAGTTGGAAAAGAGGGTGGTAACGATGGGAGAAACCCTTTTAATAGCGTAGTTGAGAAGAAAAAAAGCCAACGTGGAAGAGAGCACCCCAAGGTACAGCGCGCCTGTTATCACGTGAAGGTTAAAAACGGGCTTGAAATTTCCGGCTACAATGCTGAATGCTGTAAAGAAGATTGCTCCGGTCATCATCATGAAGAAGGTGATCTCACCTGGTGTGAACCCCTTTGAAAACTTCCTTGAAAGGATGCTGTACATCGCTCCGGAAAGAACAGCGAGTAACATAAAGATCTTCCCAGAAGCGCTTCCAGGGGTGATGTTGAATCCAACGATCAAAGAAACTCCAAGAAAACCTAGACCAACCAGGAAATAGTGAAGCAGATCGCCTTTTTCTTTCAGAAGGAAGATCGCAAGCATGTTCACAACAACCGGAATCAGGGCAATGATCATACCAGCTTCCGAGGAGTTTATCTTCTGAACACCGTAGGCTTCAAACAGAAAGTAAAGTACGGGCTGGAACAAAACAAGTTTCCAAAGCTTCCAGTAAGGTTTCCTCTGGAGTTTTACTAGTCTAAGGACCATCAGAAGAAGATAGCTGAAAAACGCCACAAGAAAGCGAAGAGAAAGAAAGGTCAAGGGGGATACATGATCAAGTGCGTTCTTTGTGAATAGGAAAGAAAATCCAAAGATAGTAGAATAAAGTAGTCCAGCTATGATGACCTTCGATGGCATAGAACTCCCCCTCGCTTTGCTTTTATTAAAGACAAGGAAGGAGGGGAAATATGAGAAACATCCTGAAGAAAACGTTTTTGATAATTTTTTGTGTCTTAACATTGATTCCAATCGCTGCTCCCGTTTTTCTTTCCCTGGTGGCGCTTTTGACGCGTGGGTTGTTTCTCTACGACTTTCTGATGCCGATGGAACTGATTCTGTTCACCCTGGCTGGAGCCACTGGAATGATTGTAATGAGCGCGCTTTACAATGAAAACTACAGGAAAATACTCTCTTATGTCCTTCTCGCACTCGCTAACTTTGTTCTGGCCCAGATCTATGCCAACCTTTCTGGACTTGCCCACGGTGATACCGAACTCACAGGTGTTCATGTCTTTATAATAGCAGTTTTTGTGAGCTTTCAACATCTTTTTGCCTTGCTCACAGCTGTTGAGAGCTTTTCGATGCTGAAGAGACTCTGGCAAGTTTCATCATAGCCCTCTGGAGCTTTTCTACATCTTTTGAGAAATAAAATACCAGAATCAGCAACAAAACGGCACAGATCAGCCAGAAATAAGCAGAGACTTTCAGAGCAGCTCCAAGAGCTGTAGAGGAGGATGCAACAAAGCCTATCTGGACATCTGTTATGCCAAATTCATGCTCTATCGCTCCGATGTTGGGAGACATCACCATCTGGTCCGCGTTGAGAAGGACCATGAGAATGAGGATGAAAATCACCATCATTTTCATTCCTCTTTCAACCAATCTATGACTGCTTTTGTGACATCTTCTTTTTCCATGTCGTTACTCAGAACGTGGCCGGACTTTTCAAAGATAAGAAGTTTTCTTTTTTCTGACCTGATGTTGTTGTAGATGAACTCCGCCGCTTTCATGGGAACCACATTGTCGTTTCTGGCCGCTACAACGAGTGTGTCAGAGGTAATTTTCGATACACTCTTTCTTGCGAGTTTCATGAGTTTGTAAAGTTCTGCTGCCTGTTTTGGCCAGTTGTAAGACCAGTATTCCTTTCTCAGGTATTCGATGTCTGGGTCTTCATACTTTTCCGTGCTTTCAGCTGGTAGTTTTTTTGTAAAAAGTTTGAAGAATGGTGTAAAGACAATTCCTCTGTCGAAAACATGTGTTGCAGCAGCAAGGGTGACCAGTTTTGGGGGATTCATCTGAGAAGCCAAAATCAGTGCGATCACACCTCCCATCGAAAGACCCACAACGTGCACCCTCTCGCATATCGCGCTCAGATCATAGTAAGCATCGAAAGCTCGTCTCAACCAGTCCCTTGCGGTTGACAGGAGAAAGTCCTCACCACACGTTCCGTGACCTGGAAGTCTCGGGACAGAAACAGTAAAACCCGCCTTGTTCACTTCTTTTGCCATGTACTCGAAGTCATGGGGAGATCCTGTGTATCCGTGGATGAAAAGAACACCTTCGCTTCCGCCTTCAAGAAAAACGGGAAGAGATCTTTTCACGGTTGTACAACATGGAAACCTCATTTTGACACCCCTTTGCAGTAGTTTGTGAGTGCAACAATATTTTAACATTTATGTGGCCGGAACAGAAATCGGTGGTAAGATTTTCCCCGAGGTGATTGAATAATGAAGAAGGCCCTGGCGGTTTTGATACTGACGCTGTCTTGGATAGGTCTGGTTTTCTATTTTTCTTCGCAGCCTTCCAACATCTCTGCGGAGCAGTCCGGCGCTGTTTACAGATTTCTCAAAAAGCTGGACAACATTCTGGATATCACACAAACAGAGTGGTACAAAGGTTTAAGAGCGTTTCTCATAAGATGGTGGTTTCCAAACAAAAATCCAACGGGAGAAGACCTTGTAAGAAAATCTGCGCACTTTGGACTTTACCTTGTTCTAGGCGCACTCTTTTTCTGTCTCGGGTGGCTTTACTCTAAGAGGTACGTGTTCTCTGTTTTGCTGGGGATTTCTCTTCCCACAGTGATCGCCGTTTTAGACGAGTACAACCAGAGCTTTAGAAACAGAGGCTCTTCTCTTTACGATGTGATCATCGACATGAACGGAGCCATATCTGGTATGACAGCGTCTTTGATTGTAATTCTCGCTTTGAGACTGATTTCATGGCTGCACAATAAAACCAGGGGAGAATAGTGTGAAACCGTGCAGCACTTTGATGTTCCTTGTGATAACAGCCATTGGTTTTGCCCAGGCAGATCTCTCACTTCTTCTCCCAAAGGAATATCCTGTTCCCGAGTGGGTCAAACCAGTCTTGTGGTAATCTATCAGCGCGAAGGTGGTTCCCAATCAGGTGAAGCAAATGCCGCCTCAGGAAGTGGTTTTCAGAATCGATATCGTCACAAACTGAGAAATCAGCTGGGGAGTATTGTTTGGGAGCAGATGTTCGAGTGAATATAACTAGATAAAAGGCGTTCTAGAAAAGTGAGAAATCACTTGTATCTGTACACTTTACTTGCTATCTTTTGAGCTTTCTCAGTGAGTGTTGTTAGATGATCGATTTTCAGTGCCATTTCGTAAGTCTGTGTCATCGCACCGATCGTGTCAAGGGCGTCTCCGAGAGTTTTTAAAGCTTCTTTCACATCGGAAAGTTCTGGATAGCGAACCTCAAAAAGTTCCAGGAATTCCACTATTAGAGGAATCGTGTTTTCGAATACTTGAAGAGCATCTGCCCAGTCATCCACGGAGTTCTGCCTGGAAAGGGTCTCATAGGAGATCTCGAACAGATCTGACATAAGATCATGTCGCATCTCTTCAAAACTTTTTCTCATAAGTCGTGAGCGATCATCAAAATACCAGTACCTGCTGCGGTTTTTTTCCACCAACTCTTTCGAGTACGAGAGGAGCATTTCCAACTGCTCTTCAATATGAGAAGTGAATCTGTTGTAGACCAGCTCTTTGCTAATGAAATTATACGCACTTTCAGCGATTTGATCAGGAGGAAGTTTTTCTCTGATCCATTCCCTCACACGTGTTTTGAAAAAGTCGAGTACCACTTCCGGATTTCTTATCACCTCCTCTAGCCTCTTCTCCACCAGACCCATGATATCGTCCAGAAGGTCGTCTCTAACGTAAGTGACGAGACGATTTACCACTTCTTCTATCGTTAAATTCATCGCCGCACCGCTCCAGTTTCCCGTTATTATGTCAATGAAAGTGTTCACCGTCTTCATTATAATGTGCTTTGCAGACTCCAGCTTGTTGACGACATCTTCTGTCCTTCTGATCATGTCCGACACCTTCTGGACTATTTTCACAGTGTCATTACTCGCCTTCTCCTGAACCACACAGGCGTATCCTGCACAGTTCACGATCGCAGCGAGTCCCGTATTGAATCTCTTGAGTGCCTCCATTTCCACAAGCGTGACACCATCCTTTCTCAGAGATGAAAGCCACTCATTGGCTTTTCGAGTGTAGTGTTTTATACTTTCGCTCGTGATCTCAAGGCCTTCCAGTTCCTTTAAAAGGCCGTACGCCTTGTAAATCTCAGCTTTATTTCCCCAGGTATAGGCAATAATTTCCGTTGGAGTTGCCTTTGTTAATCCTATCTCGACCCACCCTCTGGAAGTGAATCGAAGTTGATGGTAAGCATCAATGGGTTGACCGCTAGCGTACAGGATATAGTAGTACCTCCCGGGCTTTCTCTTTCCGATGTCTATCTTCCCGTTCTTATCGGAGATTTGATACATTGCTCCAACGGTATCCATTCTGCTGGTGTTTCCCATCACCTTGTAAAAGTAAACACACACGTTGTCGTTTCCAAGCATGCTGAAGCCAGACTCATCCCTCACCACAAAGCTGATCTCCCCAGATGAGATGTCCGCTTTCGTTCCATCAGGGTTTTCAATTGGATAGTAAGCGAAGTATGAAGAGTCTTCGGTCCCAACCAGCCTGGCTTCGACCTCTACTCTGCTCACAAAATCGTGCTCACTCCAATCGCTGAGCCAAGCAAAGTAGTATTTTGAGTCGATTGTTGGCGCTCGTTCCAACGGGATCTCACTTTGATCGAAAGGCCAGGATAATCTCTTAACGTAATCATTTCCCTTTGCCAGGGAATCGAAATTCGATTCTTTGATTTTTGGATTCACCTGTGGAGAGTAGCTCTCGAGAAGTTCTGTTTTCGCCATGTTCTCCTCCAAAGGCTGACAGTAGTAGAGGTAGATTTCGTTTTCCTTCAACGCAAGATCTACAGCATGCATTGAGGTGTTGCAACCTGAAGTGTAGTACCAGTTTGGGCCATAAACGGAATCCACATAAACATCAGTGATGATCACCACGATCTTTCTAGCGCTTTCACGCCAATCCAAGTTCAAAGTCCAGAGAAAGGCATCGTACGCCCACGTTAGATCCCATCCTTCTCCTCCTGTATTTATTTCTTCTATTTCCCTATTTATCTCCTCGAACATAACAGAATCATAAAAAATGTCCACTTCTGCTCCACTTGGCCACTCGGGTTCGTCTTCCACACCATATTCGGCAATCACCATCCTGAAGTCCGTTCCCATCTCCATGAGTCTATCCAGGAAACTGCCGAGCTGTCTTTTGATAGATTCCACGTGGTCTTCCATCGAACCTGTTTTGTCTATCAGAAAGACGATATCGAGTTTATCAGAATTCACAGATTTTTCCCAGAACCCATCTCCGTTGAACTGATAGTAAAAGTTGTCGAAACGCACCTTCTTTGAGGCGAGAAATTCCCCATCTTTGCCGTATGCAGTCTCGATCAGCTCGAAATCCTTCAATTTCAAGTTTCTTACAAAAATACCTCCATCTTTAACGCTAACTGCACACCAAATGGTGTTCACCAGTCCGTCACGATCCCAAAGTTCGAAATCTTCAATTTCAATTTTGTAGGCAGGCAGACAACAGGAGAGAAGGAGAAAAGCCAGAATGATCATTTTACACATAAAAATCCCTCCTCGGATATGAGTAACTGTATTCTACTCTTTTGATAACAAAAAACAAAAGATGTGTTATAATCGATTAAACCACCAGGGGAGGTGTTTTCTATGCGAAGAGGCTTGTTGTTCACTGTTGTAGCTTTCTTGATAGTCCTTGCTGGATGTACGGGAGTTGTAGGTATCTTCGTGCAAGAAGGGATCAAACAGAAGGCACAGGAGCTAATAGATCAAGCTATGAACGTCATAGAAACCAATCCTGATAGTTACGATCTTTTGAGAGAGGTCATCTACGTTCCAGAGAGTGATGCAACTGACTCAGAAGTTGTAGATATGGTCCTTTCCAGTGGAGAAATACTGCTCTATGATTTCACAGTACCTGCTACACTCACCAGCTACAGTGTGGTCTCTGTGAGCGAGCTGAGTAACAGGGCTATTCCTTGGAGTCTGGCCGACAAGCCTGATTTCGTTGAAAATGTTTACGCGTTGACAATTGAAGGAACAACGGAAGATGGAACGAAGACATTCTTCTCTCTTCCAATGATAAAAGTCTCTGGCAAAGAGTATTTCTGGTCAGTTTATATCTACACTCCAAAAGATATTGTGATAACACCTTCCACAGAGGTCAGGATGTACCCACAATTTTTGTTTTACTAGTATCACTCTCTTTATGTTAAAACCTTCTTGCTTTGGTCTGTAAAAACCTGCCACTTCGAAGACAGTCTCCTTTCTTTGCGTCGCGAAGTTATATCCAGCTGCGTAGAGTTTCTCTGCATCCGAGCCTTTCAGGAACTCTTCTAGAGACGTACTTACATCATCGAGCACAGCTGTGGGTGTGTTGCAGCAATATCCGCTACTTTTCTCTTCTCGAGGTGTTCAGGGCTTTAAAAATACTCATCTTCTGAAACAACGGGCATGTTTCTTGACAGGCACATATCAAGAGGGCTACTCATTACTCTTCACCTTCGCGGAACAGTTTATCGCCCCAGAAAGACATATCCTCTGACAGCCCCTGCAGAACCCAACATATGGCTTTTCATCGACTACTGTGGAAGCATCATGGGATAGAAATTAAGTTCGGCCTTGAGTTTATACTCTCTCTTTGCAGATTCCAGAGTGGTAGATAAAGATACTTCTTTTTCGCAGTTAGCAAAATCAAGACGTCTGGGAACGGTGAGTTCCCAAAGGATGTTGGTGTAGAAGGTAGGATTCACGTTATATAACCGCACGCTCGGAGCTGTGTTTAAGAGTGGAGAGATCTCGAACAAAAATTGACCCATTGGTCAATATATGATACAATGTAATTGACCAGTCAGTCAAGGAGGGTGGGTTTATGCCGGTAATAGAGGCTGAAAATCTCACCAAATACTACGGGAAAAACAGGGGAATTGAGCGTGTGACGTTTTCTGTGGAGGAAGGAGAAATATTTGGTTTCATAGGACCGAATGGCGCGGGAAAAACCACCACCATAAGACTCCTCCTTGGACTCATCTTTCCAACTGATGGCAGAGTCAGGATTTTTGGAAAGGATGTGTTTAAAGAAGGAAAGAATCTCAAGAGATCCATCGGGTATATACCGGGAGAGGTGAATTTTTATCCTGAGGTAACTGTTGAAGAGCTCCTTGAGTATTCTTCTAGATTTTATAGAGACGTCGACAAGGGATATGCAAAGAAGCTCTGTAAGATACTCAATCTGGATGTAAAAAAAAGGATCAAAGAGCTTTCAATGGGAAACAAAAAGAAAGTAGCGATCGTGCAAGTTCTTATGCACAAGCCGAAACTTCTCGTTCTCGACGAACCGACAAATGGACTCGATCCACTTGTTCAAAATATCTTTTTTGAAATCCTGAGAGAAGAGAAAAAAAGAGGGACCACCATATTTTTCTCTTCCCATATCCTCAGTGAAGTGGAACGATTATGTGACAGAGTTGCAATGATAAAAGAAGGGAGAATAATAAAAATAGAGAGCGTAGAGAATTTAAAGAAAGAAAAATACAAGATCGTACGCCTCAGGGGAAAGAGCTTTTCTATCCTTAAAGATTTACCGGAGGTAAGGAATTTGAATGAAGAAAACGGATCGATCGAGTTTTTATACTTTGGAACTACAGGGAAACTTCTACAGATCTTGAACGAAGTGAAACCCGAAGATCTGTGGATAAGTGATCCTTCACTTGAAGAAGTTTTCATCTCTTACTACAGGGAGGGAGAAAAATGAACATCTATAGATGGGATCTAAAAAGGTATTTAAAAAACACGCTTGCCTGGACTATCGTTCTGATTCTCCTCCAATTTATGTATGCCGCTTTCTACCCAAGTATGGCAAAAGAAACCGAATTCATAACAAGATGGATGAAAGTGATGCCAAAGGCTTTCGTGGAACTCTTTGGTTTAGAAGACATGGATTTTTCCAACATTCTGAATTATCTTGCCATGGTTTCCAGCATTTATATCACACTGGTTGGAGGGGTGTTTGTGTCCCTTGTTGGGGTGAGAAGTATCTCAAAAGAAGAGACAGAAAAAACCATGGAGTTTTTACTTTCCAGGCCTGTTACACGTGCTGAGGTCATCTTTTCAAAACTTCTTTCCTCCCTGACACATGTTCTAATGTTCGACGCACTTCTTTTCTTTAGTTTGTACATTTTCTCAAATATCTACAGTTCTGGCCCGATAGAACTGGACAGGTTTCTGGTGTTTTCATTCAGTCAGATCGTTCTTCACATCACCCTGATGAACATCTCCTTCTTTGTGGGAACATTGAAATCAGACAATGCTCTGTCTTTAGGGCTTGGTATGGTTTTTGTACTTTACATTCTGAACATGATTTCCAAGCTCGCTGATTCTGCAGAATTTCTGAAATATTTCACACCATTTTCATACGCGGACCCTTCTTTTGTGGTGAAACATGGCCTTCCAGAGTTCTTTGCTCTATACTTCATTGTGGTGAATCTCGTGTTCGCAATTCTGTCTCCTTTTGTGTTTTCCAGAAAAGATATTCTCACGTAATAAAGGAGGGACTGTTTTGTCAAAGAAAGAGCTCATATTGAAAGCTGCTGTGGAAGTGTTTGGAGAAAAAGGATTCAGGAATGCTACAACGGACGAAATTGCAAAGAAAGCTGGTGTGGCAAAAGGGTTGATTTTTCATTATTTCAGAACAAAAAAGGAGCTGTACTATCAGACTTATGTCTTCGTCTCGGAAAAATTACGAAAGGAATTCGAAGAGTTCATGCAAAAACACGAAGACGAAGATATCTTTGTATTTATGGAAAAGTGGATGGAGAAGAAGATAACATACAGTGCGGAACATCCAGAAGTGTTCAACTTTTTGATAACACTCGTTAGTGTAGATCGGGATTTACAGGGAAGAATTCTCAGATATCTTGAAGCCGCGCAAAGAATTTTCTTTGATTTTATCAGAAAAAAGCTGAAAAATTTGGAACTCGCTGACGAAGTTACTGAAGATATGGCATTCAAGCTCTTATGGTGTTTTTCTAAAGGATTCGAAGAAGGCTACATTCTCAAGATATATCAGGGGAGACCTGATTCACTGAAAAGAGACATAAAGAAGATCTCAGAAGAAGCGAAGGTTATGTTCAGAGTGATGAAAAGGGGCTTATTAAAAAAACAATGAGGGGGTATCCCCCTCGTTTCTGGTTTCTAGAATACGTTATACCACAAACGATTTTGATCCGTCAAGAACCTTTTTAAAGTTGTTTCTGAAATTTCTTGATAACATTTTACCGTAAGAATCAGACCTGGCAAGAACGAACTTACTTTTCTTTTAAGATAACGACTTTGTTTTATACAGGGATCTCGAAAGCGCACATAAAAAACGGGGGAATCCCCCGTTTTTATTGATTCAGTGTGCTCAGGAAATACCTAAGAGCCTGTCGATTTTTGCCTTGTCAAACCCTATAACAATCTTGTTCCCAATTTCAATCACAGGAACTCCCATTTGACCGGTCTTTTTTACCATGAGTTCAGCTTCTCTTGGGTTTTTCGATACATCGACTTCTTTGAATTTCAGTCCCAGAGATCTGAAGTATTCTTTTGCCTTTCTACAGTAAGGACATGTAGGAGTTGTGTAGATTTTTATTTTCAGATGCTGCATTGGTTCACCTCCTTTTTCTACCTTATTAGTCCAGATTTATTTTATCATATCCTTCTGCTGGTTTCAACATATTCTAAACCGAAACGAAAAGTACTAAAAACGAACTATTTGTGTTAGAATTTTTCTGCACATCTCATATCAGGGGGTATCTTCGTGAAGCTACATCTAATGGCCTTGGAGTTTTTCGTTTATGGAACGATGGCAACCTACTCTCTTTTGAGTCAATTTCTTGCAAGTGAAGGTCTTACAGAATCACAGATAGGGCTTTTGATGTCCGTTTTGCCAATTTCTTCGTTGTACGCACATCATTTGAATTTTGAGATAGCATCTAATATTGGAAGAATAAATTGGTTAAAAAAGGTTGTTTTGTTCGCAGGAATACTTATTTGGGGATTGTTCCTATTTGAGAGTTTCATAGCTAAATTTTTATTCATGATAGCCTTCGCGTTCTTTTTTTCTGCAACCACCCCCCTTGCAGAATCTGCCATCGTTGACATTGCCAATAATTTGAATTTGAATTACGGCAGAATCAGATTATTTGGTACATTTGGTTTTTCATTCGCCGCCCTTTTGATGAGTGGTTTGATTAGAATCGGATTTGTAACCATTTTTCTAACTTTTTCACTTCTAATGTTTCTGACGTTTCTGGTTGCAAAAGGAGTAAAAGAAGTAGAACTCAATGAAGATGAAAGGGTCAGAAGCAAGAAACCATTGCCGTTGTTCTTCTGGTTACTTTTGCCAATTGTGATCTTTGGAATAGCCGCTAACAATTTTAATTTTGTTTTCCTACCAGTTCTTATGGAAAAAAGAGAATATGACATCTCCCTCGCAAGCATAGCATTTTCTATGATGGCTATCACAGAAACACCGTTTTTGTTATGGGCAGATACCATTGTGAAAAAACTCGGCGTCGTGTTTATACTTTCTTCTGGTATTTTTGTTGTGGGTCTCAGAAACTTACTGGTTGCTATGGTAGACTCCCCCACTATGCTCTTGCTGGTCCAGTTACTCCAGGGATGGACGTATATAGTGATCTATTACTCAATGATGTCTCTCATTCAAAGTTTTGGTGCTGCAAGGATAAGGGCACAGAAATATTTCTGGATTGCTATGGGAATAGGACCTTTCTTAGGATCTTCATTAGGGGGACTTCTTTCTGAAAAGCTGGGATTATTGAATGCTTACAGTATCTTTGGGTTGGTTCCAATGGTTATTTCGTTGCTCATTCTTCTTATCTTCAGGAAGACTCTGAAGATTTGAGCTTTTTAACCACATCCCTGACTCTTTGAGAACTTTCTTCTTTACACACCAGAATACCATTTGGTGAATCTATCACAATGACGTCTGAAAGACCGACCACAGCTATTGGTTTGTCATGGGGTTTCACAAAAACACGTGTACTGTCCACCAGAATCACGTTTTTTGACTCTTCTGTGCAACCTTCAATTTCTCTTACTGAAGACCAGTTCCCCACGTCGGACCATTCGAAATTTGCCTTCACAACACGAACTTTCTTCGACCTTTCCATGACCGCGTAGTCCACGCTAATCGATGGCACTTTCTCGTAGGCTTCCTTCATCGCTTCAAAATCTCTTGGATCCACACTGTTGAGATGTTCGTAGATGGCAGGCTCACACATCTTTACTTCTTCGATGAACTCTTTTGCCTTCCAGAGGAACATTCCACTGTTCCAGAGATACCTTCCGCTCTCAACAAACTTCTTTGCCGTCTCCAGATCAGGCTTCTCTTTGAATTTGGAAACTTCGTGAACGCCTTCTTCCAGCTCAGGTCCTATCTCTATGTACCCGTATCCCGTCTCCGGTCTTGTGGGCAATATCCCGAAGGTGAACAGTCCGCCGTATTTCTCCAGAGCGTTCAGCGCCTTTTCGACGGTCCGCCAAAATTTGTCCACGTCTGGTATTCTGTGATCTGCCGGCAGGACCAGAACGGGTTCGTCGTCTTCAGCGAGTTTCGTACCAACGAAACATGCAGGTGCGGTGTTCTTCTTCAGCGGCTCTGCGACGATATTCTCTGGTGGAAGTTCTGGAAGTTCTTCTTTTGTTCTTTCAACGTAGTTTTTGTAAGTTACAACGATCATATCTTTTGGATCTATCTTCTCTAAAACACGCTCGAAAGTCCATCTTATGAGACTTTTGTCACCGAAGAGTTTGAGGAATTGCTTCGGAGTTTCCGGAGTGGAAAACGGCCAAAATCTTTCACCGGATCCCCCCGCAAGAATCAGTACTTTCATCGTTTCACCTCCTCGTGTACAATTTTAACAGGAGGTGCAAGGCATGATCAGAGTTCTCAGTATCTTCGGCACAAGACCCGAGGCAATAAAGATGGCTCCACTGGTGAAAAGGCTCGAAGAAGAAACAAGTGTGGAAAACATCGTCTGTGTCACGGCCCAGCACAGAGAGATGCTCGATCAGGTACTCGAGGTTTTCGGAATAGAACCGGATTTCGACCTGAACATCATGAAAGAAAGGCAGACTCTTTCTGATATAACCGTGAACGCCCTTTCGAAACTCTACGACCTGATCGGGAAAGTGAAACCTGATATCGTGCTGGTCCAGGGAGACACCACAACCACGTTTGTTGGAGCACTTGCGGCTTTCTACCGAAAAATACCGGTTGGTCACGTCGAAGCGGGTTTGAGAACGAGCAACAGGTACTCCCCTTTCCCGGAGGAGATAAACAGAAGACTCACCAGCGTTCTTTCCACACTCCACTTCGCTCCTACAAAGAGGAACAAAGAAAATCTTTTGAGAGAAAACACCATGGGAAAGATCTACGTGACAGGAAACACGGTAATCGACGCACTGAAATATACCGTGAAGGAGGATTACAGGTTTGAAGATCCAGTTTTGAGAAGCGTTGATTTTTCCAGCGGAAGGTACATCCTTCTCACTTCACACAGAAGGGAGAACATAGGAAAGCCCCTCGTTAACATCTGCAGAGCAGTGAAGAGAATTGTCGAAGAGTTCGAAGATGTGAAGGTGATCTATCCTGTCCATATGAATCCCGCAGTGAGGGAGATCGTGTTTCCGATCCTTGAAGGTACGGAAAGAGTGATACTGATCGATCCTGTAAACGTGATAGACATGCACAATCTGATGGCAAGATGCTATCTCATCATGACGGATTCTGGAGGAATACAGGAGGAAGCCCCAGCTCTTGGAAAGCCGGTCGTTGTGCTGCGAAAAGAGACAGAAAGACCCGAAGCCATAGAGGCGGGAGTTGCTGTTCTCGGTGGTGTAGAGGAGAAGAAGATCTTCGGAATCGTAAAAAGGCTTCTCACCGATGAAGGGGCGTATCAACAGATGGCGAAAGCGGTGAACCCGTTCGGTGATGGAAGAGCCTCCAAGAGGATCGTGAAGGCGATTTTGCACGAGTTCGGTCTTTCCGATCCTCCTGAGGAATTCAACTGATCATTTTCTTCTCTTTTCGAGCTCTTTCATCACATCTTGAACTGTGATCTCCGCTTCAACCATGAGGACAGTAAGGTGATATATCATGTCTGCTATCTCCCAGACGAGGTTTTCTCTGTTGTTTTGAAGGTAGCCCGTGATCACCTCGACAGCCTCTTCACCGAACTTCTTCGCGATCTTTCCCTTTCCTTCTCTGAAGAGTTTTGCCGTGTAAGATCCCTCTGGCATCTCTTCTTTTCTTTTCCTCACCAGCCTATAGAGATCCAGCCAGAAGGTAGGAGAGCCTGTCTCTTCAAACTTATGCTCCACTTTGAAGAAGCAGGATCTGTTTCCTGTGTGACACGCCACTTTCTCTTCTGGAAAATCTACGATGTAAAGGTACGCATCGTCATCACAATCTCTTCTAATCTCCACAACTTTCATGGTGTTCCCTGAGGTTTCTCCCTTTTTCCAGATCTTTTGCCTTTCTCTGGAGAAAAAGTGAGCGTATCCTGTTTTCTTTGTGAGTTCCAGTGCTTCTTTGTTCGCGTAAGCCAGCATCAAAACCTCGCCGGTCGTTCTCTCCTGCACCACCACAGGGTAAAGTTCCATCACATTCCCTCCAATCTCACGTTCACACCGTGATCTTTTAGAAACTTCTTCAATTCCACTACGTTGATCTCCTGAAAGTGGAAGACGGAGGCAGCAAGAGCCGCATCCGCACCGGCTCGAAACGCTTCAAGAAAATGTTCCATCTTCCCCGCACCGCCGGAGGCGATGATGGGAAGGTTTGTCAGCGGTCTTACGAACCTTATCATCTCCACATCGTACCCCATTTTCGTTCCGTCCCGGTCAATGCTTGTGAGGAGAATCTCACCTGCTCCTCTTTCTTCGACCTCGCGAACCCAATCCGAGAGGAGAATACCGGTGTTCTTCTTTCCCGAATAAGTGAAGACCACGAACCTCCCGTTCACCCTCTTCGCATCGATTGCCACAACAACCGCCTGACTTCCAAAGGTATCAGCGATCTTCGTGATGAGACCCGGCTTTTCCACCGCGGCAGTGTTTATACTCACTTTATCTGCCCCTCGAAGAATGAGCTCAGCTGCCGTCTCGAAATCGTGTATTCCTCCACCCACGGTGAAGGGTATGTCTACTTGCTCAGCCACACTTTCAACCAGCTCGAGCATCGTTTTTCTCTTTTCAACAGATGCGGTGATGTCCAGAAAAACAAGCTCGTCTATGCCGATCTTCGAGTAGAGTTTTCCAAGTTCAACGGGATCTCCGCTGTCTCTGAGATTTTCAAAGTTCGTACCCTTCACCACACGCCCGTCCTTCACATCGAGACACGCTATTATTCTCCTGGCGAGCATATCTTTTCATCACCTCAACTGTGAGTGTTCCTTCCAAAAACGCTCTCCCCACGATCACACCCTTCAGAAGACCTCCTGTTTCTCTGTGAACCTCCAGTGCCCTCTTCAGAGAGTTTTCGGAGGAGATACCACCCGCTGCGATCACCCTTGTCCCGGTTTCAAAGATGATCTTTTTTGTTAAGGAAAAATCGTGTTCTTCGAGGGTGCCGTCTTTTTCTATTTCTGTGTGAACAACCTCTTCAAGACCATACTTTTCCAACTCGTTCACGAGAGTGATGGGATCCACGTCTTTTTCGTCCAGCCAACCTCTGTACGCGACTTTCCCATTTCTTGTATCTAAACTGAACACAGGATCCACCCCGATCTCTTTCAAACTCTTCAAAAAAGAAGGATCCTCCAGCACTTTAGAACTCACGATCTGCCTTTTGAATCCCATCTTGTGAAGCTTTTTTGCGTACTCCAGTGTCCTTATTCCACCACCGATTTGAATGTGATTAGCGTAAGAAGAGAGCTTTTCTAGGACTGGAAGGTTTTCGTCGCTGCACTCTATGGCCTTCGAAAGATCCACCACGTGGATGAGTGTGAATCCTTCTTCGACAAGCCTTTTTACCAGGTCAAACGGATCCTTTTCGTAGAATATCGTGTTTTCTTTTTTTCCTTTAACCATCCTCACAACCTTTCTTCTGTATAGATCTATGGCCGGGATAACGAGCACTCGATCACCTTCTCGAGCAGTTTTTTCCCTATCTTTGAGCTCTTCTCCGGATGGAACTGGAAACCAAGAATCTTCCCCTTTCTCGCAGCAGAAGGGAACAGTTCCCCATCGTACTCTGTTGTTCCCAGAATATACTCTTCTTCACACACGACCCTGTATGTGTGAACAAAGTAATAATACCCGCTTGGAAAGGTGTCCTTGAAGATCACCTCGTTCCATCCCATGTGGGGGAATCTCCTGCTCTTCAACTTCACGACGCTTCCGTCTATCAGGGAGAGCCCCTTCACTTTTGGAGCTTCTTCGCTTTCTTCGAACAAAAGCTGCATTCCAAGACAGACGCCGACGACGTATTTTTCACTTTTCACGTGCGCTTTTATGAAATCGATCAGACCACTCTCTTCCAGCCTCTTCATTCCTTCGGCAAAATGACCCACACCAGGAATAAAAAGAAGATCGTATAAATCCTTCTGGGCACTCTTTACCAATTCTATCGACACTTCTTTGAAGTGTTCTGATGCTCTCTTCACTCCACGGTAGAGGTTCATGATGTTTCCAGGACCAACGGATACTATACCGACCTTCAATCTATCACACCCTTGGTGGTCCTGGTGTCTGATTTTTCCAGTGCATGGGCAATGGCAAGACCAAAAGACTTCATGGCGGATTCAGAGATGTGGTGATCGTTCTTTCCAAAGAACTTGAAGAAATGTACGGTGATTCTTGCGTGGTTGACAAAACCGTTCATGAACTCTTCGAAGCCCTCCACCGGCATGTCTTCTATCTTCTCCACAGAGAACTCGAAGTTTTTCTGGAAGCACGGCCTTCCGGAGAGATCCACGTAACACCCGATCAGAGCCTCGTTCATAGGAACGGTGGCTTCACCGAATCTTCTCACCTTCGTGTAATCGAAGAGTTCCCTGAACGCCTGCCCCAGTGAGATCCCGAAGTCCTCTATCAGATGATGAAGGATACCGTCTTTGCTTTCACAGGTGCTCACTCTCAGTCCCAATCCCGAGTAGTGGCAGAAGGTGTTCAGGAGATGATCGAAGAAGTTCACTCCCGTGCTTCCTTCCAGTTTTCTGTTCACAGTATCGAGTGTTATGGAGATTTCTATCTCGTTTGTGTTCCTCTGAACGATGATGCCGTTTTCCACTCTCTCTATCGTCATTTGAACACCTCCAGTTCCCTCAAAATGGTTTCGTTTTCTTCCCTTCTTCCGATAGTGATTCTAACACCTTCTCTGAAGCTGCGAATCGCCACGCTTTTTTTTCGAAGCTGTTTCATCAGCCTGTCTCGTTTTTCCTCGCCCATGAAGATGAAGACGAAATTCCCGCGAGAGTCTGTAATGGAGTAGTTCAGCTCTCTCAACGCTTTTTTCATTCTCTCCCTTTCCGAGACGATGAATTCTATCCGCTCTTTGAAAACATCGATGTGCTCCAGGGCTATCTTGGCGAAGGTCTGGGAAACGTAGCTGACATTGAAGGGAAGCCTCACTCTGTTGAAGGCATCGATGAATCTTCCGGAAGAGATGACGTATCCGATTCTCTGAGCAGCAAGGGAAAAAGCCTTTGAAAATGTCCGTATTATCGCGATGTTTTCGTATTCCTTCAATAGATCCAGATAACTTTCTCCGTAAAACTCGTGATATGCCTCGTCAAGAGCAACGAAGGCACCTGTTTTCAAGATCTTCTCGATCTCGCTTTTTTCAAAAACGTGACCCGTTGGATTGTTTGGATTCGGGATAAAAACAACATCACCTTCCCCCACTTTCACCTTCGGGATTTTCAGGTCCTTTGTGAGATGAACCTCCAAGAAATTTTTCCCCAAAGCCCTGGCGAAAATCTTGTAGCAACTGTAGGTGGGAGGGAAGAAGACCACGCGCTCGAACATGAGCATCATGACGTATATGATCTCATCCGCGCCGTTTCCAATGGAAACGTTCTCCTCTGTCAGAAAGCCAGCTCCAAGGTATGCGAGAATCTTCTCGATGAGTTCGCTGTCGGGAGAGTCGTAGTAGATCCTCATCTTGCCGCTGTCGAGTCTTCTGAAGACTTCCTCTGTGAGTTCTTCTGGGAAGGGAAATGGGTTTTCGTTCAGAGCAAGGTAAATCTTGTCTCTCTTTTCTGTTTCGTACGGGTAAGCCCTCCTTATGATCAGATCAATGGGATTCACAGCCTCCCCCTCCTCACATCCACGGCCCTGGCGTGTGCTTCAAAACCTTCCCAGCGTGCCATTCTGGAATACAGCTTTCCTTTCTTTCTGAAATCTTTCTCGGAGAAGTGGGTGACGAAGATTTTCTTCGTGAAGTCTGAGACCCTGAGCCCCGAGGAGAACCTGGCAGATCTGAACGTGGGTAGAACGTGATTCGGCCCCGCACCGTAGTCTCCCACAGATTCGCAGGTGTACTTTCCAAGGAAGACAGATCCCGCGTTTTTTATATAGCCAAGAGTCTCAAATGGGTTTTCTACAAGGATTTCCAGGTGCTCGGGAGCTATTAGATTGGAGATCTCAAAAGCCCTCTTCAAATTCTCAGCGAGTATGATGGCTCCGAAGTTGTTCGTGGAGATCTCGGCGGTCTTTCTTCTCTCTTCAGGAAGAGATTGAAGATGCTCTTCTATGACCTCTGGAAGTTTTTCGAAGACCTCTTTCGAAGTCGTTATGACCATGCTCATCGCATTTTCGTCGTGTTCTGCCTGGGATAGAAAATCTGCCGCCACGAAGTCCAGAGGGGAGCTTTCATCGGCGATTATCGTAATTTCACTCGGTCCCGCTATGGAATCGATTCCCACGTCTCCGTAAACGAGCTTCTTCGCGAACATGACAAAAACCCCACCTGGACCCACGATTTTGTCGACCGGTTTCACCGTTTCCGTTCCGTAAGAGAGAGCCGCAATCGCGTGGGCTCCTCCCATCTTGTAGATCTCTCTCAAACCAAGCATCTCACAAGTCTTCAGGATGTAGGGAGAAACTTTCCCGTTCTCATCGGGCGGGGTGGTGACGACGATTCTTTCTACTCCTGCTACGATGGCGGGAACAGCACACATGAGGAGGGTGGAAAAGTACGGGACCTTTCCTCCAGGAACGTATATTCCAACACTCTCGAGTGGAACCACCATCTCTCCGAGAAAACTTCCACCATTGGTTGTGAAGAAAAAAGAGCTTTCCTTTTGTCTTCGATGGAATTCCTTCAGATCTTCTATCACAACTCTTATAGTCTCGATGAAATCCTCTTCTACATTCGCCTCTGCTATTTCTTCCTCTGAGACAAGGAGCTCCTTCACACTCAGCGGGTATTTTTCAAAGCGTTTCAAATACTCTTCGAGGGCTACATCCCCCTCATCTCTCACTCTCCTGACGATTTCTTTGACGATTTCCTCTACTTTCGAGGCGGTTCTCATTCTTCTCTCGAGAAGTTTCAGCACGTCCTCATCACTGGGATTTTTCATAAGTATCATTCTTCATCACCTCCTGAAGTCTCTCCAGAAAGGAGATCACTTCCTTCCTTTTCGTTCTGTAGCTGACGGGGTTCACCACAACGTGAGTTCTTATGACGAATATTTCATCCAGAACTTCCAGATTGTTCTCCCGCAAGGTTCTCCCCGTTTCGGTGATGTCAACGATGAGATCGGAAAGCCCCGCGATGGGTGCGAGTTCCACGGAACCCTTCAGCGCTATGATCTTGCAGTGCCAACCCTTCGATTCGCAGTACCTTCTGGTGACGTTGGGAAATTTGGTGGCTATCTTCTTTTCTCCTTTCGGAATTCCCTT
Source organism: Thermotoga sp. (assembly GCF_021162145.1). Classification (NCBI taxonomy): domain Bacteria; kingdom Thermotogati; phylum Thermotogota; class Thermotogae; order Thermotogales; family Thermotogaceae; genus Thermotoga; species Thermotoga sp. The sequence continues at coordinate 2,406 of NZ_JAGGZH010000037.1, read as the reverse complement.
TCCCCTTGGACCGGCCAGCACCATTCTGCTCACATTCGCTGGAATGAAGAACGGTTGTATGAGATTCGTTTCTTTCTCGAGGAGAACGTCCGTTCCGCAGAATCCCACGTCTGCAACACCGTGCACGAGATAGGTCGGTACATCGAACGGTCTCACCAAGAAGCAGGTTATGTCCTTCCCCTCTCGAAGAATGGAGGATTCTTTTTCAAAGGTGTATCCTGCCTTCCTGAGGAACTTCATCACCTTTTCTTCGAGCCTCCCTTTGGGAACAGCGAGCTTCAGCATGTTTTCCCCTCCAGAAAGATGGATCCCCCAACGCCCTTTTCTCCGTTTATCGAGTACTCCCCGCCTGCCGCCACAAGCTTGGAGGATGAAATGTCGTAAACGGTGAAGATCACACCGCTGTATTCTTCCACGGTCCTCGCCAGAGTAAGGTCTACTTCAACGGAGATGTTTGGAAATCTTTGTTGAAGGAAAGAAGAAACAGCGAGAAGTTCCTCCTTCACAGGAGAAGGGAGATTCATCTCCTCCAGATTATCGGGAGATCGTCTGTATATGCTGTCTTTTATGATCTTTTCTATTCGGGAAAGATCGATCCCTTTTATTCGAGAAAGAAACTCTATCTCCGCCAGGTTCTTCGTGTCGATCAGATTCAACACCTTCTCGTGGAGATCTTTCGGAACAGATCTCAACAGATCTTCGTACACCTTCGTGTGGCCTATTTCCACTATCAACGGACCGGCGAACATTTCCAACGTGCTTTCGGTGATGATCTCGAGCACCTCAAGAGTATCGTTGAAAGACTCCCTTGGAATGTTTTCAAGCCCAAGCTGATATTCTGCCACCATTTCTTCTCCAAAGTACCTGTAAACGAAATCCGCGTACCACACCTTCAATTTGGAAGTAGATGATCGCTTTTTTCTGTGAGTCAGAACGGTCTTTGTGAAATCACTCCGCACACGATAAAGATTTCCTCTTCTATCGAGGAAGAAGTCGTCCCCATCGGACACGCCTTCCGATCTTTCAAAAGCCGGAGAAAAAAAAGGTGCGTAACCAAATCCTGAAGCTCTCCTGTAGAAGGAAACCACCTTTTCGAAATCCAAGAAGGTCACCTCCTCAGAATAAACAAAAAGGCCACGTCTTTCCGACGTGGCCCGTACGATTTCTCACCATCAAACTCCCGGTGGAGAAACCGCCGGGCCAATGCAATGATGGCAATGTATGCTAACAAACATTTTTATGATTTTCCCTTGAATCCTCATGCTTTATCACTCCTTTGGACTCTATTCTATCATCTTTGTTAGGAAATTCACCGTTTTGAATAATTTCTTTAAAAAATCAGATGTTAGAATAATCCCATGTCAAGGAGGCGAAGAGGATGAACGAGGCACTTCTCGTTTTAATGTTTGCCGTTCTCGCCTATTACTTCATCATATTCGGGAAGATCGCCAAATCCGTTGTGACCCTTCTTATAGCACTCGTCCTCATGTCCATCCGCGTTGTGGAGGGGCTTGAGCTTCGAAACATAGGAGAAGTGGTCGACTTCAACACACTAGGCCTGTTGTTCGGTATGATGATCATTGTTCACATATTGAAAGGAACAGGATTCTTCGAGTACCTTGCCATCTCCGCCATAAAGGTCTCGAGGGGAAGATTCTGGCTTTTGTTCGCTTTTCTCATGATACTCACTGCTTTGACATCCGCTTTTCTCGACAATCTGATCACCATCATCCTCCTTTCACCTGTGCTCTTTTTGATCCTCGACACGATGGAAGTGAATCCTGTTCCTTTTTTCCTTTTCGCGATATTCATTGACAATATTGGTGGGATGTCCACACTCATTGGTAGCCCTCTGAACATCGTGCTCGGATCGATCAGTGGTTTGAGTTTCAACGATTTTTTGAAGAACATGGGGCCCGTTGCGATTCTTATCTTTGTGATCGTTTTCTTCCTGTTCAAAAGACACACACACATTGATGAAAAGGCAAGAGAGAAGTTGAAAAACCTCATGAACGTCGATCCGAGGAAATCAATAACGGATCCTGTGGTTCTCAAAAAATCTTTGATTGTCTTTCTCGCAACGCTTGTCATGTTTGGCCTTCATTCTCTTGTGGAACTGGAACTCTCCCTGATCGCTCTCATCGCTGCTTGTACTCTACTTCTCTTGCTTGGGAGGGATTTCGAGAAGGTATCTGAAGGTGTAGATTGGGACTCGCTGTTTTTCTATGTGGGGCTCTTCGTCATCTCGTATTCCCTGGAGAAAATAGGAGCTATGGAAGCGCTGGCGAATTTCTTCAAGATTTTCTCCTTCAACAAGTATCTCTTTGTTCTCGTTGTTGTCTGGTTCTCCATCTTCGCCAACGCCTTCTTGAGTGCCGTTCCTGCTACTCTGATACTCGCCCCCAC
>NZ_JAGGZH010000036.1 GCF_021162145.1 Thermotoga sp. | reverse complement strand
GGGACTCTACTATATATTCGAAGGTATGAAAGATGCAATCAAGGGAAATATAGAAGTGAACCTCGAACAGGTAGAACAAGCTTCGGTGGAAGATCTTAAGAGGATGGCACTGGAAGAGATAGCGAACCAGTACTGTACAGAGGTGGTCGTTCGGAGAAAACGTGTCTTAGAAAAGTCCGAACTGGAATCCTTCCTGAATGAGATCGGAGATTCTGTCGTCCTCGTAGAACAGAGCGACCTTTTCAGATTACACGTGCACACGAATCATCCAGGCCAGGTGCTTGAGAAAGTACTGGAGTTCGGTGAAATAATGAAAGTAAAGGTGGACAACATGAAACTTCAGCACGAACACATCCTATCCGTCCAAGTCGAAAAAGAAATAGGAGTGGTTGCAGTTTCTCCAGGAAAAGGGATTTCGGAGATCTTGAAAAGTTTAGGCGTGGACGAGATAGTACTGGGCGGCCAAACGATGAACCCCAGCTTTGCCGACTTGAAAGCGGCGGTGGACAAGACACACGCGAAAGTGGTCTTCCTCTTCCCGAACAACGTGAACGTCCTTCTCACGGCAAAACAGGTGGCGGAATCGGTGGGTGGCAAAAGAGTGATCGTTGTACCATCCTCACACGTTCAAGAATGCGTCGCTGCAATGGTGGAATACGATCCCGACGAGAATCCTGACGAGCTCAAGAAAAGGTTCGAAGAGGCAATAGACCAGTGTGTGCCAATTTCTATCACAAGGGCAGTCAGGGACTCCAGATACGGAAAAAGGCGTATAAAGAAGGGGGAGTACCTCGTTTTTGTGAGAAAAGAACTCGTGACACACGGATTCAACCTCGTGAAGACGCTGAAAGATGTTCTGGAGAAAGAAAACGCCAGGGAAAAGGAGATTCTCACTGTTTTCCTTGGTGACAACTATCGAAAGGCTGAGCTTGAAAAGATACAAAGCTTCATAGGAGAAGAGTTCCCGAATCTGGATCTCGAGATCCACGAGGGAGGGCAACCCCATTATCCATTTTTGATGCTTTTGCAATGAGGGGTGAAAGCATAAGGGCGATTGTGTATCTTCCGCTCGATCCAGACAAAGCGAAACAGAACAACCTACCAGTGAAACTCCCCGTACTGGCAGAAGATCTCCCCAGGATAGTGGAGGAAGATCGTATTCCTCTTGATGTGGTTTTAAGGGGGCTTGAAGCACAGTACGAGGTATCGAAGGACGAATATTACAGGTCTTACTATGTATTCTTCCTCTACGAGAAATTCAAGGAACTCCTTCGTGAGCAAAAACTCGACGAGGCAGAAAAAGTTCTGGAAAAAGCAAAAGAGGTTCAGTACGACTACCGCTACCACTTTTACAGGGGGCTTCTCCTCAAACACAAGGAAGATCTTGGTGAAGCCGAAGTGGAGATGCGAGTAGCAATATCGATGAAGGAAGACTTCGCTCCAGCCTATTTCGAACTGGCGAACATATTGAAAGAAAAGGGCGAAACAGAAGACAGCATTCTTTTCTACGAAAAAGCCTATGAAACCAACAAAGAGTTCCTGCTTCCACTTCTGAAGAAGGGTGACCTTCTTCTCGAAGAAGGAAGGTTCGAGGAAGCTCTCGAGGAGTACAAAAGGATTCTCGAAAAAGACCCGAACTTTACGGAAGTATATGAAAGACTCGGTGTCATTCACAATCAGCTTCAGCGTTTTAAGGAGGCGGAAAAATTCTTCAGGAGGGCATTGGAGGTAGAACGAAAAGACCACGTGGAGTTCAACCTCTCTTACACCCTGATAAAGCTCGGTAGATTGTTCGAGGCACTGGGGATTTTGAAAAGACTCTATGAAAAAATACCTGACGATCCCATGTTGGCAAACGAGTACGGGCTTCTTCTCAAGACACTCGGTTTGTACGAAGAAGCTCTCGAAGTGTTTGAAGGGGCTTACAGCAGGCACAAAGACGAAGAGATATTGAAGTACAACTATGCAACGATTCTTCTTCACTTTGACAAGGAAAAAGCCATCTCCGCTTTGTCAGAGATCACTGGGGAACTCAAAGAGAGAGCAGAGCACATGATTGCCCTGGCAGAAAACGAAGTGAGTGTACCATCCCTTGAAGAGTTCGAGTGGCTGAGGGATTATTTCTACGAAGGCACCATCGATGTAGTTTCTCTGGCCGAAGATTTGGTCTCTTCAAACGAAGAAGTCCAAAAGAGAATCGAGATACTCAGAGAAGGGCAATTCCCGTTTTACGATACAACGATCGATACGTCTGAGATGATCGAAACCATGATGGGTGTCATCTTCGAGTCACCCGATATATTCAAGATGGAAGAAAACATTGTGAAGTTCTCCTCGGCATTTTTTGGTAGTTCGATCATGATCGCCTCAAGCCTTGTCCTGCTCCGAATCGTACAGTTCCTCCTGGTGTTCGAAGATCTGCTCATGGATGATCTGTTGAAAGAGTTAGTAGCAGAAACTCAAGACATAAACTGGCGATTTTCTTTGAGAATAGCCAGATTCAGACATGCAGACAAGTTCAATTTTGAAAGGCTCTCCGATCTCACAATAGCACTTCTTCAATCCCTGGAGCAGGGCGTTCCCGTTGCCGCCGATGACAGACTGGAATACGTGATGGAAAAACTACACGTAAAGGAGGGATAGCGATGTTCAATAAACAGGAATTCGTCTCAAAACTCGTGACAGCAAACGATACAAAGATAGTCCTGCTCGTGATGGACGGGCTCGGAGACATCCCTGTAAACGGTAAAACACCTCTTCAGGCAGCCAACACACCGAATCTTGACAGTCTGGCAAAAGAGAGCGATCTCGGTCAGACCATTCCCGTTCTTCCCGGTATCACTCCAGGGAGCGGTCCTGGACACCTCTCTCTCTTCGGATACGACCCCATAAAGTACCAGATAGGAAGAGGCATCCTTGAAGCACTGGGTATAGGCGTGGAAGTCGGAGAAAAGGACGTTGTCGCAAGGGCAAACTTCGCAACGTGGGATGGAAACGTAGTACTTGACAGAAGGGCGGGAAGGCCCGCCACGGAAGAATCTGCCAAGGTGGTTCAGCTTCTTTCGGAAAAGATCAAGAAAATCGAAGACGTGGAGATCACTTTTTATCCTGGGAAGGAGCACAGATTCGTTGTGAAGTTCACTGGTGAGGGGCTTGGCGACAGAGCAACGGACGCGGATCCTCAGAAAGAAGGTCATCCCATGGTCTGGGCAGAGGGACTGGACGAACCTTCAAAAAAGACAGCGAGGATCGCGAACGAATTGATCAAAAAGATAGCAGAAGTCTTGAAAGACAACAAAAAAATAAACTTTGCTCTCATAAGAGGTTTCTCCAAGTATCCTGACCTTCCCAAGTTCCCAGAGGTCTACAAGATGAAAGCCGGCGCGATAGCAACCTATCCGATGTACAGGGGTCTTGCAAAACTCGTGGGTATGGAGATCATTGAGACAGGGCAAACCGTCGCCGATGAGATCAACACCTTAAAGGAAAAATGGAATGACTACGACTTCTTCTATGTTCATGTGAAGAAAACGGATTCCTACGGTGAGGACGGAAAATACGAGGAAAAGGTGAAGGTGATAGAAGAAGTTGACAAAGTGATACCGGAGATCCTGTCGTTGAATCCCGATGTTCTCGTGGTCACAGGTGACCATTCCACACCTGTTCCATTGAAGGCTCATAGCTGGCACCCCGTTCCTCTTCTCATCTGGTCCAAGTACACGAGGGGAGGCCTTTCGAATGCCTTCAACGAGTTCGAGTGCGTGCGGGGAACACTTGGAACGATCCACGCCAGTGACGTCATGACGCTTGCTCTCGCGTACGCCGGAAGACTGGAAAAGTTTGGAGCATGATGCTGATCTTCTTCTCTCTGTGCTTGGGGGCGCTCATGGGCGCCCTCTTTCGTTTTCCCTGGTACGTGCTTTTCCCCATTGTACTCCCG
>NZ_JAGGZH010000035.1 GCF_021162145.1 Thermotoga sp. | reverse complement strand
GTGTATAAGGTGTCTTGCCTGCGTCAGGGTGTGTTCTTATGGGGCGAACTACTACGATGAGAATGCCAATAAGGTATACACAGAGAATCACAAGTGTGTCGGATGCCACTTCTGTGAAGCTATCTGTCCAACGGAGGCTATAACGGTTCGAAGAAATAATTTCGACATTAGGCCACTCGCACACTGGACCCCCGAACATCTGATTGGGATCATGAAACAGGCAGATACCGGTGGTGTTCTGCTCACGAGCATGGGAAACGATCGACCATACTTCAGCTACTTCGACAGAATTGTTCTCAATGCGAGTCAGGTGACGAACCCCTCCATAGATCCTCTCAGAGAACCGATGGAAATCAGAACCTACATAGGAAGAAAAGAAGTCAAGCTAGACGTAGAGGAAGACACCGATGGAAGCGTGACACTCAAGACGGCGATAGCCCCCCAGTTGAAGCTGGAAGTTCCCGTGATGTTCACCGCCATGTCCTACGGTTCGATCAGCTTGAACGCTCTCCTGTCCCTGGCGAGAGCAGCAAGAACAGTGGGTACCTTCTTCAACACGGGAGAAGGAGGCCTTCCGAAAGAGCTCAGAGAGTTCAAGGACAACATGATCGTGCAGGTTGCCTCCGGACGTTTCGGAGTGAGCGCAGATTATCTAGACGTGGGATCTGCCGTTGAGATAAAGATAGGACAAGGTGCAAAGCCGGGAATCGGAGGACATCTCCCCGGCGAAAAAGTCACAGAACCCATATCGGAAACCAGAATGATACCCGTCGGGACCGATGCTTTGTCCCCCGCCCCACATCATGACATTTACTCTATAGAGGATCTGAGACAACTCATATACGCAATAAAGGAAGCCACAAGATATGAAAAACCCGTCGGTGTCAAAATAGCGGCGGTGCACAACGTGGCTCCTATCGCTGCCGGTATGGTCAGAGCAGGCGCAGACTACATCGTGATAGATGGTATCAGGGGTGGAACGGGTGCCGCTCCCAAGGTGACAAGAGACCACGTGGGAATTCCCATAGAATTCGCCATCGCCGTGGTAGACCAGAGACTCAGAGAAGAGGGTATAAGACACATGGCATCAATCGTTGTAGCAGGGGGTATCAGGAACAGTGCAGACGTTATCAAGGCGATCGCACTTGGAGCGGATGCGGTCTACATAGGAACTGCCGCACTGGTCGCCCTCGGCTGTCATCTTTGTCAGACGTGTTATCTCGGAAAGTGTAACTGGGGTATAGCCACCCAAGATCCAAAACTCACAAAGAGGCTCAATCCGGAGATAGGAGCTCGCAGGGCGGCAAACCTTCTGAGGGCATGGGCACACGAGATAAAGGAGATCCTCGGGGGAATGGGTATCAACGCCATAGAATCTCTCAGGGGTAACAGAGAAGTTCTCAGAGGAGTTGGTCTCCATGAATACGAATTGAAACTCCTTGGCATCAAACCTGCTGGAGAGGCGTGGTGATGGATGTGAGGAGAATTCTCATCAGGGAAGAGTACTGTATAGGATGTAAACTCTGCGAAATAAACTGTGTTGCTGCACAAGTGGGGACGGGAAATCTGATAAAGATTTTCAGATATGAACCGGAACTTCCTGAACCCAACGTGATCGTTGAAGAACACGATTACGTTACTTTTGCTCTTCAATGTAGAAACTGCGACGACCCTTCCTGTCTGAAAGCCTGTATGACAGGAGCGATGTATAGGGATCCAAAAACGGGAGCCATAAGGGTGAACCAAGAAAAATGTGTAGGATGCTGGATGTGTATTATGGCGTGCCCATTCGGTGCTGTAAGAAGAAGCACGAAGGAGAAGAAAGTGGCTTCCAAATGTGATCTCTGCATCGATAGGGGAACTCCTGCCTGCGTTGAAGGCTGTCCGAACGAGGCCCTCGTTCTTGTTGAGGTGAGAGAATGAGGTACGTGATAGTTGGATCGGGACCGGCAGGTTTGAACGCGATAGAAGCAATTAGGGAGCTCGATAAAGACGGAGAAATTGTCCTCATCACAGCTGAAAGATATGTTGGCTACTCCAGACCTCTGATCACGTATCTTCTTGGAAGGAAAGTTACAGAGGAGAAGATGTACTACAGAACGGAGGAATTTTTGAAAGAACTTGGCGTGGAGGTGAAACCCGCAACAAAAGTAGAAAGAGTGGTTCCCGAGAAAAAGGTTCTTGTGACAAACACCGGTGAAGAGATCACCTACGACAGGTTGCTCCTTGCCATTGGTGGAAAGCCCTTCGTCCCAAAAATAGAGGGTCTTGAAGGGAAAGAAGGAATTTTCACGTTCACCACATGGGAAGACGAAGAAAGGGTAGAAAACTACATAAAAAAGAACAACGTGAAGAAAGCCGTTGTGCTCGGAGGAGGATTGATCGGACTCAAGACAACAGAAGCGTTGATGGAACTCGGAGTGAAAGTCACCATCGTTGAACTGGCAGACAGGATTCTTTCCGTGACCTTTGACAGGAAGGCGTCCGAGATCATCACCAACGCCCTGAAGGAAGAAGGCTGTGATGTAATAACAAACGACACCATTGTAGCGGTGAAAGGTGAGGACACGATATCCTCTGTTGTTCTAAAAAGCGGAAGAGAAATCCAGACCAAACTCCTCATCGTCGCTATAGGCGTCAGACCGAACGTGGAGTTCCTTAAAGATTCTGGTATAGAGATAAACAGAGGCATCGTGGTGAACGAGAGAATGGAAACGAATGTGAAGGATGTGTACGCTGCAGGAGACTGTACGGAATTCTATGACCTGATAGACGGTCAGAGAAAGACGATCGCCATCTGGCCCGTGGCAGTTGCGCAGGGAAGGGTTGCCGGATACAACATGGCTGGAGGAAATGTACGCTATCCCGGTGGTATTCCAATGAACTCGGTCGAGCTTGCGGGAATTCCAACTATCTCCGTTGGTCACACCAATGTAGAAGGAGATGAGTATGAAGTCCTCAGCCACGAAGAGGGAAACACCTACAAAAAGATGGTGATAAAGGACAACAGGCTCATAGGAGTCGTTCTGGTCAACGACATAGACAGAGCGGGAATCTACACGGGGCTCATCCTTCAGAAGCTGGATGTGTCCTCTTTCAAGGATAAGCTTCTCGATGAAAACTTCGGCCTTGTGTACTTGCCGAAGGAGTTCAGAAAGAAGATGCTGGAGGGGGAAGTCAAGATATGGTTAGAATAGACGCAAAAGGGATTCACTACAAAAAACTGAACAATATGATATGGGAAGTAATAGAAGATGGTGAAGACGAAATAGTACTCGACAACGCCTGTGGGCAGAGATACATCGGAGCCGGTATAAGAAAAAAGGTCAAGCTGGAGATTAACGGAGTTCCAGGAAACGATCTTGGGGTTTTCATGGATGGTCCGGAGATAACTGTGAACGGGAATGCCCAGGATGGTGTGGGGAACACCATGAACTCCGGAAAAATAGTGGTACATGGACACGCGGGTGACATCATAGGATACGCCATGAGGGGTGGACACATTTACATAAAAAGAAGTGCGGGCTATCGCGCAGGAATACACATGAAAGCGTACAGGGAGAACTATCCTGTTATAGTCATCGGAGGGTTTGCCAGGGACTTTCTGGGAGAATACATGGCAGGAGGTCTTCTCATTGTCTTGGGGCTGGAAAGAGACGAAGATGGAAGCATCGCAGGAAACTACGTGGGAACGGGTATGCACGGTGGAGAAATCTTTCTGAGGGGGAGCGTAGAAGAACACAAGTTGGGAAAAGAGGTGAAAATTTTCCAACCCTCCGAAGAGGACATAACCCGGATCAAACCATACATCGAAGAATTTTGCAGACTCTTTGAATACGATCCAGAAGAAATCCTGAATGAAGAGTTCATCCTTCTCAAACCGTACACTCACAGACCGTATGGAAGACTATACGCTTATTAAAAACACTCCCGGCAATCGCCGAGAGTTTTTATTTTAAAATATCAGAAAGATATCTGTCCACAACCGCCCGAGCCGCGCCGAGCATCCAATTTGCACTCGCCAGGTGAAATTCCACACCATCTATGAACTCGCGATTGAAACGTTCTTTAACGGATTTTTCCAACAATTTCACCATATCCTCGTTCACAACACCTTCCCCCACGAGAAAAACCAGAGGAACACCAAAACCCATGAGAATGTTGCCCACAGCGACCGAAAGATTCTTGAAAGCCTTTTCGTAATGCTTCTTCACAGTTTCGAAGTCTTCTTTTGCCTTTTTTCTCAGCTCTTCAACGACACTCCTGTACTTCTCTTCTTCGTTCACCACGAAATCCTCGAAATCGATATCTATTCCAAGATAAGATTTCAAAACGGCGTATTCCGAAGAGTGATACTCCAGGCATCCCGTCTGTCCACAATAGCACTTTCCTTTGGAAGAAACTATCATGTGGCCCAGCTCTATGTGTTTGATCTTTCCGTTTTTCCAGAGACTTGCTCCTATTCCTATGCCGTAACTTACAAGGAGGAAATCCGAATCCGCCCTCTGAGAGATCTCTTGACAAAGAGCGTCGGCATCGTTCATGACTACTATTCTTTCAAAGTCTTTCAACACGTTTCTCAGATTCCAGTTTCTCACGTTCATCACATGGGAGATCACTACTTCTTCACCTTTTACGATTCCAGAAGAACAAACACCTATTCCCAGCACTCTATCCGTGAAAAGTTCCTGGACAACCTCTTGAAGAGCTTCTGAGTACCCCTTTTTGTTCCTCATCGAAGAGAAAATTCTCACAGTGTGTTCTTTCAAGGGTACCATTGAAGCATCAAACAGAACACCACGCACTTCCTCGCGGCCAACCTTTACTCCGATGACTTTGAATTTCTCAGGGTTTATCCTTAAAAGTTGATAGGGTCTTCCCTTTTTTGTTTTGACATTCTCAATGACTAAAAAGTTCCCCTCTTTCAATTCCCGCATTATGTAGCTCAAGGTGCTATGAGCCAGGCCAGTATCACGAGCAATCTGATCTCGTGAGATCTTCCCGCTTTTAAGAATGCATTTCAGAACCCTCAACTTGTTCTTTTTTCTCAACAAAGGAGATGGCACTCTCTTTCACCCCAAAACATCCAGGAACGTTTTCAGATAATTTTTCAGGTGAACAGTGATTATGAAATTCTCTACAACCGCTTTTTTCCCGTTTTCTCCCATTTTTCTCCTCAAATCCTCGTCTTTTATCAACCGAATCACGTAGCCAGCAAGATCCTTCTTTTCCCATGCAAGGTAGCCGTTTTCTTCGTGCTTCACCTGTATCTTAACACCACCGACGGGTCTTGCTACAACCGGAACCTTCTTGTAAAGCGCCTCACTTATCACAAGACCAAATCCTTCTCTTGTTGCTGTATGGAGAGCAACAGTTGTTGCCCGTTGTATGGCGTTTACTTCTTTGCTTCCCACTCCCTTAAAATTGGTGCAGAACTTTATATTCTCATCTATTCCGGCATATCTGAGTACCTTCTCGTAGAAAAGCCAACCCTCCGGATCATCAGTCGCCATAGCGGACACGATGGCAAGCTGAACATCAGGAATCTCTTTTTTCACAATCCTGTACACATCTATCGCGCTGAAAAGATCTTTCCATGGGTCAAAACGCGCCACTACTGTTATGAGAGGTCTCCTTGGATCTATCTCCAGCTTCTCAAGAGTGTCTTTTATGAAATTCTCATCAAGATCACAGTTTTTCTCGCTCAGCGGGTCTATACTCGGGGGAAAAGCAATACTCCTTCCTTCTATTCCAGATGGAAAATACTCCTTCAGATGGAAAATGAATCTATCGTACCCTTCAAGATACCTGGAGAATCTTTTCCAAACCTTCACATTTGGTGTTGAAAGATCAATATGACATCTCCAGAGCCATTTTT
>NZ_JAGGZH010000034.1 GCF_021162145.1 Thermotoga sp. | reverse complement strand
CTCTTCTGGGAGCTCACCGTCTTCGACTTCGAGCATCTTTCTAGCGATGTTCCTCCTTGTTTCTTCGTCAGGAGGTTCCAACTTTGCGACGAGTCCCATCTGGAACCTGGAAATCAGCCTATCCTGGAACTCTTTCAACATGTGTGGTTCTCTGTCAGAGCAGATGACTATCTGTTTCCCAGAGTCGTAGAGTTCGTTGAAAGTATGGAAGAGCTCGGTTTGAACACCTGTTTTTCCTATGAGGAACTGGATATCATCTATCAGAAGAACATCTACTTTCTTTCTATACTTTTCTCTGAACTCGACGAGTTTGCCCTCTTTCATACTGTCGACCAGGTCATTCAAAAATTTTTCGCTGGTGATGTACATCACTCTCAGATCGGGCTCTTTCTGGACTACGTAGTTCCCTATCGACTGGAGGAGATGTGTCTTTCCGAGTCCCACTCCTCCGTATATGAAGAGTGGGTTGTACTTTCCCGGATGCTTTGCAACTTCTAGGGAGGCATGATAGGCAAAAGAGTTCCCCGGTCCAACGACGAAGTTCTCGAAAGTGTAATCAGGATTCAATGGTGTAAGAAGAACAGCCCTCTTTCTCACGAGGGGTTCGCTGTAAGATGTGTGTGGATCGAACGACTCGTAGGTCAGTTCATAAAAGGCATCGTTTCCGAGAACCGTTTTCACTGCCCTGGAAAGCACTGAATGATATTTCTTCTCCAGCCATTCTTTTATGAAAAGATTACCCACGGAGAAGATTACCTTGTTTCCCTCTATCGATTTCACCTCGAAAGAATTGAACCAGAGCTCCCAACTTTTTCTATTCACCCTGGACTTTATTTCTTGGAGTATTCGTTCTTTCATTCTGGGAAACCCCCGTACAAGGAGTGCTAGAAATAATTATCCAACGAACGGGTTTACCGAGTCAACGGAGAAAAAGAAACAGATCTGAAAAAATTCTAAAGGGGTGGAAACCCACCCCTCTTTCTTCACTCCTCAATGCTGATAGCACCGGTAGGACAGCTATCAGCAGCGTCTTTCGCACAGGGAAGGTCAGTTTCAGGCTGGAGAACCTTGGCTTTCCCGTCGTCACCGAGCTGAAAGACGTCTGGACAGAGGTTCTCGCAAACACCACAGCCGATGCAGGCATCTGTGTCGACTTTTACCTTCATGTTTCGCCCCTCCTTGGAAAGTTTTCGTACATTGTCTATTATATCATCGAAATAGTTGCCTCGTATATCTTCTTCAACCTGTCCAAGAAGCTTTCCACGAAAGACTTCAAGTCGAAGTCTTCTTCGAAGAATCTATCGTAACTGATCCTCAAGCTGAGAAACGTCCGTTCTTCGGGGTTCTGAGCTGGTTGGATGTTCTCTTTCTTTCTGAGAAGAACCCCTATCTCGTGAAGCAAGGACACATGATCTCTTTCAACCCACTCTGGTAAATCGAGAAACACGTCTATTCCTTCGTTTTTCAGAATCAACTTCAGCCTTGAGTTCAGAAGATCGAAAAGTTTCTGCAGGTGCCCGTTCGATATTCTCTCTTGAAACAGGAAAAACTCCTCGCCTTTCACTCGTTCCTGAAGGAATATCTTTCGAAGCCAAGTTTTGTCACCAGCCGATCGCAGAACTTTCACCCTCAACGGCATACGAAAAATCCCCGAAGAAACTGAGTCTACCTCCCCGAAGAGTCTCCTGTAGAATGAGAGAAGGGTGTCTGGGATACCCATGGAAATTCTGTATATACAGGGTTCTCTGTCGAACGGATCCTCAACGGAGAGATTCAAAAGTTTTCTGTCGGATGCGTTTATCATGAGAAAGAGTGCTGGAAAGCGATGTTTTTTTATTCTCAGCACGAACACATGAAGATGAACATTGTCGAGTTTCTCTTCGTATTCTTTCAACGGATTTGCGAGAGTGAAATCCTTCAAAAGGGACGCCAGATCTTCCTTCACGACAACACCACCACCGAGTCCTTACCGTACATCTTTCGAGCCTCTCTCTGAAAATCCTCGTTGTGGAATCTGGAGAGCACGAAAAGAATTCTTCTTCTTGCGAGAGGAACGTCCGCGTGGCCGTCGGTGAAGACGATCGTGCCCTCCATCCTCAACACTCTTTCCGAGTAGTCAACAGCGGGTTGGAGGTCGGTACTCCCGCCTCCCACTATTTCCAAGTCCCGCCATCCTCCGGACCTGTACTTGACAACGGAGGTCACACCCCTGTCAACCTGAACGAGCCAGATTTCCTCTCCCAAAATATTGGCTATTCTTTCCAGTTCCGATACGAACTGGTTCAACTCCTTTTCCACAATACTTCCGCTGGTATCCACCACCACCGCCACTCTGGGGAGATATTCGTTCCGCCATCCTGGAAGGTGATCATACCTCCTGTTCGGTCTCAAAGGAGTGGTGTATCGATCTGCTTTTATGGAAACACCGAAGAAACGTCTAATGAGAGTCTTCCAGTCAAGTTCAGGGTTTTCCAGTGAGAGCTGCACTTCTCTCTTAACTCCAGAAGGGAGCGAATCCCCGAACAAATTGAAAGCTTTTTTAGCCCTGTCTTTTGTAAGTTCCAAAATCATCTCAACTGGAACGTCTTCTTCGAACAACCCCGAATGATCGTCTACACCTTCTCGAAACTCTGAGACCGCTTCTATATCGTATCTTCCAAGTCTTTCCATCTCTTCAAGAATCCATCTGTGGTAGGTCTCTGCGTTTTCGAACATCATCCACTCGGGTGGCAGGACGAACAGCGTATCGTTGTCCACAGAGTGCCCTTCTTCGACCAGGACGTTGAGCGGAACACCAAAAGCGGCAAGCTCAGGTATGTACTGGTTGATGGCCGCATCCATGGCAAGATCCCAGATCTTCCTGTCCCTTTCATCTTTCGGTTTTATTCGAAAGTGCTGAAAAATCACATGCATAACCTCGTGTAACAGGAGGGCTTCGATCATTCTCACATGTTTTCTTTCTAGGATTTTGGGATTGTAAAGTAGTGTCACATCCCCCGTTGTGGAAAAAGAGACTTTCAAATTCCTGATAGATTTTGAGGGGACAATCTTCATTCCGAGGAGCACGTAGTAATAAAATGGAGACTTTTTACCCAGATTCAAAACAGCTTTTCTGATCAGCTCTTCAGATTTCATATCTCACTCACCATTCTTCGAAGTTCCTCCTTTTCCACCATTTTCTCCAGGATTTTATCGAAGAGATCAGATTTTTCTCCCTCCTTCTGGGATTCATCAACTATGAACCTCAGAATTCCATAGAAGGACTCCTTTGGAATCCTCTCGGCGAGTTTCGAAAGATTCTCCGAAATCACGTTTAAATTTTTCTCGAGCGTAATTCTGTCTACTTTGTTCAAAAAGTCCACAACTCTCAAGACAAGTGTGTTCGCCGCGTGAACGTCTTCCAGATTTTTCATCTCACCTCTCAGCAACACGCACTCCACGGAAGGTACCCGGGTTTTCTGGAAAAAAGAGTCGTAAAAGGCTTTTGCTGCCTCTGGCCCGACGATACCCGCAGCCAGCACATATCCATACTTTTCTATTTCCTCCTCCGTTAGAACCCTCAGAACGTTCGAAAGTTTGTACCAACTCCGTGGAGAGGGTTTCAGGGATGTCTTCAAAGAGAGACTTCTTTCTGGGAAAAGAAACTCCGGGTAATTTTTTATAAAGCTTCTCACCTTTTCTGAGACACCGTTTTTTCTTGCCCATTCCAGCCACTCCGAAACGTCCGGGTTGACTTCGAGTATGAAGAACCTAGATATGAAAGCGGGATCTGTTATGAGATCGGCCTGGTCGTATTCTTCTTCTGGAGGATTCATAGCTGCCATGATCCAGGTCCCTTCGGGGAGAACGTGGTTGTGAATTCTCCGGTCCACAAGAAGCTGCATGATGGCGTTTCGAACCGACCGATGTGCCCTGTTTATCTCGTCCAGAAAGACTATGGTGTTCCCGTCCTCTGGCCACCAGTCGGGTCTCAGAAAAACAGTTTTCTCCTCGGACCGTGCGGGAAGTCCTATCAAATCCCCTGGCTCCATCTGAGAGAGAACCAGTATGATCAATTTCCTATTTGTTTCTCTCGCGATGTCCCTGGCGATATCCGTCTTCCCAACCCCGAAGTGGCCAACTAGAAGGGGAATCTCTCCTGCTGTCATGATCTTTTTAGCCAGAAGTTTTGCCTCTTCTACCTTCACGTTTCCACCTTCCTTTCCTCATCAAATGATACCACGTTTGATATCATAGAAAAGGGTGATGAAAATGAGCATTTTGGGCCTTGCCCTCACGATTGCTGTCGTCCTTTTCATTGTTCTTCTCGCGCTCTCGGAGAAGAAAAAAAAGATAACACCAGATTACGTCTGTCAAACCGTGAAAAAGTACTACGAGAGGAGGGGATACCATATCATCCAGAAGGCGGTAAACGGCTGTGAGCTGTTTTTAATAAAAAAGGGCGCCAGGAAACTTCTCATAGCGGTTGGAACTGTGAACTTCGATGTCGTGAAAGAAATTCTCTACACTGCCTATGTGAACAGAGTACGCGATGTGAGGGTGGTTCACTCCTCCATCACGAGAGAGTCTCAAGAAGCCATTGAGAGGATGAAAAGGACTTTCAAAATTCACAGAACGAAGGTGAAAAGAAATGACATATATCGTTTTGACTCTGTTGTCTTTTAGCCTTATTTTTATCTGGTTTTTGCTCAGAAAAAGGAAGAGAAAGGAGAGGTTGAGGTCTCTTTTAAAAGTCGGTCTGAAGAATCCCTATCAATTCGAGGAGTTCGCAAAAGAATATTTGCAGGAACACGGTTTCAGAGCGGTGAGAATGACACGCAGGAGTAAAGACTTTGGCGCGGACATCATCGCAAAAAAGCACGGAAAAACTGTTGTTTTCCAGGTGAAAATGAGAAGCTCTGCCGTGGAAAAGGACGTTGTCAAAGAGCTCGTAGCGGCGGCGTACATTTATGGTGCCAGTGAAGTGGGCATCTTCACCAACGGTGAGATATCGCGCGGACTTGAAAAAGAACTGGAAGTAGTTGAATCTGTTGGAGGATTCATAAAGAAGGTGCACGTTGTGAAAAACTTGACACTCCCAATTTCCTAAAGGGGATGGGATTCTTAGTAGCTCTTTCAGGCTGCCTTCCACGGAGCATTTGATGCTCCATGGCCACAGAGGTGCGGATCAAACCTTACACCTCTGGCGGGTGCCAATCCCACCACTACCTGGGATTTCTCCCAGGATACCTTTTGTACTCATTCTTCACCTCTATCGCAAGGTGAAGATCTCTATGTATTGTAGCACAAAGATTAAATAACAACCAAGCCCCTTACCCATCCCCTGAAAAGGATGGGCTTGCGGGGCTATTTATCTGTCACTCTTGAGGAACTCTGAAGCGTACGATCCATATATCGGGCTCTCTGCCCTTTTCGTACACGGAAAAGGCGACGAGTTTCCCATCTTCGGAAAAGGCGGGGTAGAAAGCATCGTAAGAGATGTCTTTTGTGAGACACCAGACTTTTCCCGTGTTCAGTTCCTTGGCATATATCCTGAAAACCCCATCCCTGTTCGAGGAGAAGATCAAATAATTACCGAACACGTCCGGATCGAACTCGTTGTAAGGACTGTTCTCCAAGACCGTCACCGTTCCATCTGGGAGGAGCTCGTATATTCCAAAATCGGATTCTTTCAACCCAACGAAGACGATCCCCTCCCTTCCTTTAACAGGTGTGAAGATCCAGTCGAACGGAAGGTAATACGTCTTCTCCCTCATCGTTACGAGATCCTTCACAACGAGATGATTCGAAGTGGCGTCCTCCTGGACGTATACCACCGTGTTTTCGTCGAGCCAGTTCGGGTTGTACGCTGCGAATCTACCACGTGAGATGAGTTTTATTTTTGAAGAATAATCGCTTGAGATCGGCATGTAGTATATACCCCAGTTTCCATGCAGTGAACCCTGAAAGAGCAGATACTTTTGATCTGGAGATATCCTAGGGAAGTATTCGCTGCTGCCGTATATGGGCATGGGGAGGAGCTCCCCATCTTTCCTGTCTACCAGAAACAAATTCCTGTTTCCTGAGAGTCTCTCTGACGAAAAAACGAAATACTCGCTGGAAAAATCACAGTACTCGTCGAGGACGGGGTGGTATGTGAGACGAAACACGTCCGGAAACTCGTCCTTTGAGAACAGATAAAAAGACACTTTTTCCAAGGGAAAAGAGGCACATTCCATCACAAAATCTCTGTAATACTTGTATCCTTTGGGAGTGTACTCGTATCTTACCGTTTCATCTCCGTACTTCCACTCTCCAACGTAGATATCGTTCGTTGCGTTGTACGAAAGGAAGAAGGTCATCGAGAACGTCGCCGTCGATGAGTTGGTAATGGTTGCTTCTTCGGGTAGAAGCTCGAATATCTTACTTTTCACATCCATCAAAACAGACGAGGCTTGATCCGTACTGATCAGGCTTAAATTCAAAGTTACAATGGCGAAAGAGAAGAGAGGTATAATAGCGAAGATCGAAGAAAAGACCCTTTTCATCGAATTGATACCTCCGGAGGAGATATTTTGTTCGAAAGCGCTCTCGTTTCCCTTCTGATCTTTATAATAGTATACCTCTTCATCGTTCTGGAAAAACACCACAGAGCGGTCATTACCATGCTGGGAGGAAGTGCCACCCTCTTCCTTGTGTTCAGAGATCCAGTCGAAGCATTGGTCAAATACGTGGACTTCAACACTGTTTTCCTCTTGATAGGCATGATGATCTTCGTTGCCGTTACGAAGAGAAGCGGTTTGTTTCATTTCCTGGGATTGTACTCCGTGAAGTTCTCCAGAGGAAACGTGTTTGTGTTCTTTCTTTCGATCAATCTTCTTGTGGCTCTGCTTTCATCTTTCTTGGACAACGTGACGACGATCCTTGTGCTCGTGCCGGTTACCCTCGTGGTTTGCGATACGGTGGGCCTCGATCCGGTACCTTTCGTGATATCCGAGATCATTTCGTCGAACATAGGTGGAACCGCCACGATGATAGGAGATCCTCCGAACATAATGATCGCCTCGGCAGCGAAGCTTCATTTTTCAGATTTTGTTCTCAACGTGGCCCCCGCTGCCATCTTGGTATTCTTCGTCGTAATGGGATTCCTCTCGATCGTTTACAGGAGAGTTATCTTCAAAAAAGTGCCGATAGAAGTGGTCAGAGGGTTTGATCCGAAAAGGGCCGTTGTCAACAAAAAACTCTTCTATCTGTCTATAACACTGACAATTTTTGTTCTCGTTCTTTTTTCCCTTCAAAAGGTACTCGGGCTGGAGAGTTTCGAAGTGGCTTTGTTCGCTGGATTCTTCTCTCTTGCCTTCTTGGATAAGAAGGAGGTAGAAGGTGTTCTCAAAGAGATCGAATGGGGTGTGATTTTCTTCTTCATAGGACTGTTTCTCGTCGTTGGTGGATTGGAAGAGACGGGTATTCTGGAGGAGATCTCGGCGCTCGTTTCCAGGATGTCTGGAGGAAAGATGGAGCGTGCTCTGATATCCGTCTTGGGTATATCCAGCATAAGTTCGGCTTTTGTCGATAACATCCCGTTTACAGCAACGATGATTCCAGTGATAAGAAAACTGGCGATCCTGTCGCCGGAAACTTTTTCCGATCTGAGACCCCTTTGGTGGGCACTCTCTTTGGGAGCATGCCTGGGAGGGAACGGTACTTTGATTGGGGCGTCTGCGAACATCATAGGCACCTCGCTGATCGCGGATAGAAAACACATAACTTTCTGGGATTATTTCAAAATAGGTTTTCCCGTACTCATACTCAGTCTTCTGGTATCAGGATTGTATCTTCTGATCAGATATTGAGGTGAGATCATGAAAGTGAAGGATGTGTGCAGATTGATATCCCTGAACCCCACGATTGTGGAAGAGGACGCACCCATAGAGGAGATCGTTAACAAAATACTGGAAGATCCCATCACAAGAACTGTCTATGTTGTGAGGAACAACAAGCTCGTTGGTATGATACCGGTTCTTCATCTTCTGAAGGTAACAGGGTTCCACTTTTTCGGGTTCATTCCAAAGGAAGAACTTGTTCGCTCTTCTATGAAAAAACTGGTAGCAAAGAGTGCCTTTGAGATAATGATGCCCCCCATTCACGTTTGCTTGGACACACCGATAGAGGAAGCTCTGAAGATGATGATCGACAACAACGTGCAGGAGATGCCCGTTTTGAATGAAAAGGGTGAAATAATAGGAGATCTCAACTCTCTCGAGATTCTTCTTGCCCTGTGGAAGGAGAGGAAAGAATGATCGTGGGAAACTGCTTGATATTGAAAGACTACTCTTCCGAACCGTTTCTGGGGGCCGTTGAGATAGAGGGTGGTATCATAAAACGAGTGATTCAAGGGAGAGTGGAAGCCGAGCTGGATCTTTCCGGGAAGATAATCGTGCCTGCCCTCTTCAACACCCATACCCATGCCCCGATGACTCTCCTCAGAGGGATCGCAGAGGATCTTAGTTTCGAAGACTGGTTGTTCTCCAGAGTACTTTCCATAGAGAACAGACTGACGGAAAAGATGGTCTACTACGGTACTCTCCTTGCTCAAATGGAGATGGCAAGACACGGAATTGCTGGTTTCGTCGACATGTACTTCCATGAAGAGTGGGTTGCAAGAGCAGTTAGGGACTTCGGTATGAGGGCACTCCTCACGCGCGGGCTGGTCGACGATCAGGGGGACGATGGCGGACGCCTCGATGAAAACCTGAAGCTCTACCACAAATGGAACGAACTCGATGGAAGGATCCTGGTTGGATTCGGACCACATTCACCGTATCTGTGTTCAAAGGAGTACCTGAGAAAGATCTTCGATGTCGCAGAGTTTCTGGATGCTCCCATAACCATACACCTCTACGAGACATCGAAAGAGAACTACAGCTTAACAGAACTTCTGAAACTGGGTATGGAAAAAGTGAAGACGATAGCAGCCCACTGCGTTCACCTTCCGAAGGAAAGCTTTGACAAGCTGAAAGATCTTCCTTTCTTTGTCTCCCACAATCCTACCAGCAATCTGAAACTCGGAAACGGCATCGCTCCCATCTGGGAGATGATCGAACACGATGTGAAAGTCACGCTTGGGACGGACGGATCTGCGAGTAACAACTCCCTGAACCTTTTTTTCGAGATGAGGCTTGCCAGCCTTCTCCAGAAAATGAAAGATCCACGCAGAATGAATGTAGACACGTGTTTGAGAATGGGAACGATCGAAGGAGCAAAAGCTATGGGGTTCAAAAGCGGAAGACTGGAAGAAAAGTGGAATGCCGATCTGACGGTGATCGATCTAAAACTTCCTGAAATGTTTCCTTCCAAATATCTCAAAAATCATCTCGTTCATGCCTTTTCGGGGAACGTCTTTGCCACCATGGTGGCAGGAAGGTGGGTTTATTACGATGGTAAATATCCCACGATAGACGTAAAGGAAGTAGAAAGGGAGTTGAAGAAAATCGAAAAAGAACTCTACAGCTGAAGTGCCCTTTTTATCCTCCTTTCAAGTATCTCTATTCTCTCTTTCATTTCCTCCAGGCTCTTCAAAGTCTTCCTCAAGTACATTTTCCCCTGCGGCGTGATTCTATACACTTTCCTGGGAGGACTTCCCGATGTGTCCCATTCGGTGAAGACAAGACCGCTCTCTTCGAGATTGGCCAGCACACGGTAGATGTTTCCCATGTGACCGATACCGGGTACCTCTATTCCAAAATCTGAGAGTCTTTCTGCGAGCTCGTATCCATGTGAAGGCCTCTCTGCTATGAGCAGAAGGAGGGCACTGGCTATCCACCATCCTTGAAATCCCCTTCCACCTCGAAATCTCATCTTTCGATCTCCTTTCTTGCAACACACCAAAGTCTTCGACTATAATTGGACACTGGCGATTTGCTCAGAAGGTCATCGTAAAAAGAGAACACGAACCCCGCTTCTTCCAAAGCACTCGCTATCTCTCTAGCTCTATAGCCCCTTTCTCTGTGTATCTCATCGAACCTCTCCCAGAGGTTTCCTTCTTTTCTCTCGAAGACCGTCACGTAGAAGGTAGCCAAGGAGTTTTCCAGATCGAATTCTATATCCTGAACTTCAAAAACACTCGAACTGTCCTGCTGGATGTATATGGGGCCTTCTTGGCTTGCCATGAACAGGCCGTATATAGTGTTCATGTCGAAGAGGAAAAAGCCACCTGGTTTTAAAGCTTTCCATACCCTTTTGAACGTTTCTTTCAGATCTTTGAATTCCAGGAGATAGTTCAAACTGTCGAACCAGCATGTGGCGATGTCAAACTCCTCCTGAAAGTTCAGATTTCTCATGTCCATTCTCAAAAAGACGACGGATACGTTTTCTCTCTTTGCCCTCTCCACAGCGAATCTGAGCATTTCGGGTGATAAATCCACTCCTACCACTTCGAATCCTTGTTTTGCGATTTCAACAGCAAATGTTCCTTCTCCACAAGCCACGTCCAGCACCTTTTTTCCATGGATATGGAAGTTCTCAATAATCTTGGTGAAATTATGGGCAATTCTTCTTGAAAAAGCAGTGTAAGGTCCTTCGTGAAACACGCGGGCGAATTGCTTGTAGATGTTTCTCCCCTCCTGCAGCAGGTACTCTATGCAAAATCATAGCACAAAACTGCATGGTAAAATCTTTCGGGAGGGTGAGATGATGTTGAACATATATTTGAAGTCGAAAATTCACATGGCAACGGTGACAGGAAAAAAGTTGTTCTACGAGGGGAGCATAGAGATAGACGAAGAATTGATGGAAAGGGTTGGTATCAGCGAGGGAGAGATGGTTTTGGTGGTGAACCTCAACAACGCGGAAAGGTTTGTAACGTATGTCATAAAGGGAAGGAGAGGAAGCCGGGAGATAAATCTGAACGGAGCAGCGGCAAGGCTCGCCGAAGAAGGGGATAAGGTGATCATCATGGCTTTCACCCTGAGCGACACACCCGTGAAGGCCAAAACAATAATCTTGAATGACAAAAACGAGATCGTCCAGGAGAAATGAGGAACATGAGAATAGAAGTCACGAAAGAAAACTTCTACAGAAGGCTGGACAAATTCTTGAGAAGCAGCTTAAAGGATCTGCCCCTTTCCATCATTTACAAGCTCATAAGGAAAGGGAAGATATACGTCAATGGAAAACGGGTGAGAGATCCTGGATTCGATCTGGAGGAAGGAGACGTTGTTGAAATCAAATATGTTAATCTGGAAAATCTTCCAAAAAGATCCGAAAAAAAGGATCTCACTCCAGTTCCCATGAAACTTGACGTACTTCACGAAAACGATAACTATCTTGCTCTGAACAAGCCACCGAGGGTTGCCATACACCCTGGAAAAGGTGTACACGTTGCCACATTGATAGAAGGGCTTCTCTACTACGGGCAAAAACGGGGATTCGAACCTTTTCTCGTTCACAGACTGGACAAGGACACATCCGGCCTTTTGATTGTGGCAAAAAGCAGAGAAGCCGCAAGGACCCTTACAGAGATGTTCAGAGGGAGAAACGTGGAAAAAGAATACATCGCGCTCGTGAAAGGAGTACCCGAAAGCAACTTGAAGATCACCATTCCATTGGACGATCAGGAAGCGGTTTCTGAGATCGTATCGGTGCAACCCATGAAAAACGTATCCCTTCTCAGGGTGAGGATACACACCGGAAGGAAACACCAAATAAGAAGGCATCTTTCCCAGATAGGTTTTCCCATTGTGGGCGACAACACATACGGTGACAAGCATTTCAACAGGGATTTCAGAAAGAAGTACGCTTTGAAAAGACACTTCCTTCACAGCTATCGCATGAGGTTCTTTGACCCCTGGTTTAAGGAAGAGAAAGATCTCAAAGCACCCCTTACAGAAGATCTTCTCAACGTTTTAGCGCTCCTGGAAGAGAGGAGTGATGAATGGTTAGAAGAGTTTCTCTCTTAGTGGTTTTCCTTTTGCATGCTCTTTTGTTTTCTTCAAAGGTAGTTTTCAACGATTACAACCACACAGGGATAATCTCCTCGACGAGGAAAATGTTTTCTTTTGAGGTGTCCAGCGCGATCGAGCCTTTCGAGTCATCCGTCGAGACGGTTTACACTCCTCCGAACGTGAGGGGTATCACTTTGGATCTTCCAGAGAGCACCGCCATCGTTCTAAAGAACGGTATCACAATCGGAACAGTCATCGGTGATATCCGGGTTCCCACCGACATTCTGGACGAGCTTCTGAGCTGTACGGACTGTACCTTCGTATACGACAGTTTCCCCGTCGATATCTTCTCGCCAAAAAAAATTGTTGTGAAAGGACCGATCACCAGAAAGAAGCTAGAATTTTATCTTTCTCTTTTCTACGACTCATTTGAAGTTCCAGGAAAGATCGAGGGAACCATCGACGTCACTCCCAGACCTCCAGTGGTGAAGCTTTTCAAGATTTTTCATCCTTTCATTGGAACGCTTGTTCTTTTGAAGGTGACAGATGACTCTACTTTCACTGTCAGCTGGAACGGAAAGCATGGCGGATTGGTCTTCCATACTGTAGAGGCTACCAAGATAATCGTTGAAGTGAGAGATTCACTGGGTAACACCATTGAGCTTTCACTGACCACGTCTTCTGCTTCCTACAAAGTGAAGACGTTCCAGTCATTTCTTGAACTCGGTGAAACTCTCCTTCTGCCTTCCTACGCCGACTGGTACGACCCTGCAACTGGCCGAAAGCTCGACACCTTCACTCCCGTGTTTCCTGGTGTCTATCATCTTATCGGTTGTGATAGAAACGGAAATTTCATGAGATTGAAGGTTCTGGTAAAAGATACTTCCCCACCTGTCATTGTCTCACCTACAACGGTGAAGGACGCTTCCTCTTTCAGCGTGAAGATCTTCTGCGATGGGAAAGAGGTAGAAAAGATTCCCAATGGTCGCCATATTGTGTTCGTGGAAGCTGTGGACAACTTTGGGAACGTGAACAGTGCCTTCTTCGTGACGAATTTCCCGCACGTTGTGAGAGTTTCTGAACGGCCCACTCTGATATACTTTGGCCCGAAGAAGAGGATCAAACTAGGAGATATTTCGATAAAAGGAAATGTGGTTTTTGGATGGACGAGAAATCACTACGAGGTGAAGATAGGTGAGGAAACTTTCAAACTTGAGAAATAGCCTTTATCTGGCGTTTCTGATGAGCTCCATTATTCTCTCTGTGATCTTTCTTCCTGAGAGAATTGTGTCAGACCAAAAGGGAGTGAAATTTTCCTTTCTGTTCGACGACATGATCGATGGAAAGCGTGTTGTCCTTTTCGATCTTTCGAGCAAAAAAGACGTTCCAGAAGATGCCGAAGTGGTCATCCTTAAAGGAGACCCGCGTTTTTGGGATCCTCATACCCTTGCAAAAAAACTTGAAGGGAAGTGGATCGGAATCGTGGAATTCGATCCATCGTACAACTTCGCAAGAAAAGTTGCTCTTTTGAAAGAAGATGGCCTGTTCTTCCGCATTCACACGGTGAAATCAGAAGAGATCAAGAAGATGAACCTTGACGAGGATGCGTTGTTTCACAGGTACAGAAGAGCTGTGCTGGAGCGAAGTGTTGAGGTGCTATGGATGAGGAACATCGAGTGGAAGGATCGCCTTGTCGAAAGACTCACCGAATATTTCAAGGGAAACATCACCACGTTCCCTACTCCCCCGCAGCCAGCACCTCACTTCCCAAAGTGGATGTTTCTGATACCCCCCCTCTTTCTTCTTGCTTCGCTGGATCCTCGGCTTCTTTTTATCACCGTGCTTTTACCCTTTTCGGAGGAATGGTTCGTGTCCTTGCTCTTCTCGATTGGTACACTGGGAGCGTACTTTATTCCGAAAAAGAAGTGGTTAAAAGTGCTCAGTTTTCTTTTGCTCTCCATATCGCTGTCCTTGAGTCTCAGTGACGTTTACCATCTCAATCAAATTCTGGATTTCCGTGGTATAAAACTGTCTCTTGTTCTTCTACCTGGAGTCATATTCTTAAAAGGCTTCTGGAAGAACAGAAAGAACTGGAAGAAATACCTTCCCCTTCTCCTGCTCTCTGTTCCTGTGGGGGTTTATTATGTGATGCGCTCCGGAAACATAGGATTGGTACTGAGCCTAGAGAGGAAGATCAGAGATTGGCTCGAAAGTGCTCTGGTGATCCGCCCCCGTTTCAAGGAGATCGTTTGTTATCCGTTTTTCTGGTTGGAGGGTTTCAGAGAGTACGACTTTTTCAGGGAAAGTTTTGGAAGTATCGCTCTTGTGTCCATGTTCAATACCTTCTGTCACATCAAAACACCCATCCTTGTCTCTCTGTACAGAAGCTCACTTGGAATATTAATCGGCTATGCATTTTTTTTCGTGTTGCACCTGATCCTAAATCGCTTTTTAACGTCCAAATAATTTGCCCTTCATAAATCACTGATATATTCTAGGCATAAAGATGCAAAAAAACAAAACCCTTCTGTCCCTGGGGACAGAAAGGTTGGTTGTTTTTTGATTTCTACCCAATCCACTCTTTCACAGCGTTTTTCATGTTGGGGATAATGATTTTATCACAAAAACTTCCAATTTTCAAGAGGAGGTGTTTTCATGACAATCGACGAAATCAGGAAGATCATCGAAGAAGAGAATGTGCGCTTTG
>NZ_JAGGZH010000033.1 GCF_021162145.1 Thermotoga sp. | reverse complement strand
GCTTCAGAATCGTTCCGTGACAGATGAGATAGGCGTAATCACTCTCAAGGGCGATTTCCTCTCTGTGGGTGACGAGAATTACAGAACCACCTGAGCTCACGATTTCTGAGAGTACCCTCTCTATCATCTCAAGGCTCATGATATCTATACCGGAGTCCGGTTCATCCAGTATTGCATACCTGGGTTTCATAAGGAGAACGCTGGCGAGTTCCACACGTTTTCTCTCGCCTCCACTCAGCTTCTCATCAACACTTCTCTCGAGATAGAGAGATGGGTTCAGCCCTACTATCTCTAGAACTCGGCTTAGCTCCTCGCCTGAAACTCTCCTTTTTCCACCCAAGGTTAGATAATCCTTCACTTTTATCCCTGTGAAGCGAACAGGTTCCTGCCACATGAGAGTAAGTCCCTTCCTTGCCCTTTCTGTCACGGACAAATCTGTAATATCCTCACCATTCAGTAAGATCTTGCCCCTAGTGGGTTTGTATCCCTCGAGCCCCATGATCAGGTACGCCAGGGTGCTCTTCCCTGCTCCGTTGGTTCCTAGTATGGAGTAGACCTTCTGCGCATCGAATCTTGCGTTTATTCCCTTCAAAATGGCATTTTCTCCTACCTCGTACCACACATCAACCAGCTCGAGCACGTTCATCACCTCAAAGAAAGTCTAACACGAAATCATCTGTTCAGAACGAGAAGTTCCACAAACTTTCCTATAGTGTAAATGTACGACAACATTGAAACAATCATGAGGGCGGGGAGAGACATTCCAAAAAGTGAGAAGAGGAAAATTACAAAGAGTCTGACGTCCCTAGAAGCAAAACCAAAGAATTTTCCAACCAGTGCTGGATGTGTTCCGAACACTTTTCCAACGCTGTGAAGATAACTCACCATCAAAGAGCCACTGACGGCAAAAAGTGACCAGAAGAGGAGAGAAAAGGAAAAACTACCTTCAAGATATCCGTAGATCGCAATGCCGAGAATGGCTGTGATGTCAACGAACCTGTCGAGCATCGTATCGAAAAATCCTCCCCAATCCGAGCTCATGTTCCTGGCCCGAGCTATTTCCCCATCCACTCCGTCCAGAATGGAAGAGAACTGAATCAGTATTCCAGCAAGCCATGGAATCTTGAGTAAATAGAACGGGAAAGCAATCATCCCAACCACAAAACTGATCAGGGACATCTGATTCGGGGTCACGTTCCAGCTCCTTTTAAGGATGAATTGAGTAATCGCCGTGGAGATCCTTCTATTTATGAAAGAGGAGACCCACCCGTCGGTTGATTTTCTCAGCACGGTATCCCCTCCCTTATCTTTTCCATCAACTTGTAGACTTCTTCATTCAGATCCTCCGGTGAGTCTAATTCCGTCCACGGCAAGTTTCCAAAGTCGAACACCCTCACGATCATTCCAAGATCAACGGCCTTCTGCAGGACATGATAGAGAGAGATCTCTTCTGTCCAGGAGAAATGTTCCTTAAGACGAAAAGCTTCCTCAGTCATGACAAAAACACCTGTATCCAGGTAGTTGTATTCCTGTATCTTCTTTCCGATCTTGATGATATTCCCATCTTCGTCAGTCAGAACTTTACTCGCTTCTTTTGTGTCAACAAGGCTATCGACTTTGCTTACACCAAGCTTTATGTGAAAATCATCATCGCTGAACGCTCCATCCAAAGCTTCGGGGAGAAAAAGCGAGTCTCCGCATGACAGGAAAAATCTCCCACTCTCCACGTACGATTCGCTCAGAAAGAAAGAATAAGCGTTTCCAAGCTCCACTCTTTCGTTCTCCACTACAACACCCCTCACGTTCAAATCTCTCAGGATCTTCTCTCCGTACTCCCTGTGCCCTTTTGCAACCACCAGAACGAATCTTTCAACGCCCCTCTTCATGAATGAAATGATGGGATATTTCACCAGTTCACACCCGCTGAACTTGTAGAAGACTTTCGGCATATCACCTGTGACCGTTCTGAGCCTCTTTCCTAAACCCGATGCCAGCACAATTGCTTCCTTCACCGAACCACCTCCATGAAACAGAAAAAGGGGCTGGAGCCCCTTATAACCATTTTGGTTTCAATCCAGCCCAGATCCTCATCTTCTCGTAAGCGATGATCCTCGGTATGTTCTTCTCTTCGAACGGCCCGGGATTCTTCATGTAGAAGGCATTCACCGGGTAAACTGTTCCGTACTCCTTTCTGTCGAGAGCGATCTTTCCGAGTCTCACAAGATCCACGAGAAGCCCTCCAAGTGCTGGACTGTCGTTGATCCTTCCGCTTATCATGAGTTCGTCAGTTGCTCCGTTGAAACTCGTGTACTCGATGTGGATCGCTATGAATTTTTTGTCTCCAAGAGGTTCGAGGTAACCAGTCGGTTTTATGTAATGGGGTGCATCGTAACCCAGGATGTCCTTCACAATGCTTGATTTTGTGAACTCCTTGCTTTTGTTCTTTCCTTCATCGGTGAGTGCGAGAAAGTCCATGTTTCCACCTATGTTGAACTGCGCGACGTCCTTGACATACCTGTTCCTCTGGGCAAGATGGCTTAATACGTCCGCTGTGAAAGGTGTGGCACCTGTTGCTCCGTCGTCTCCAAAGACAACAAGTTTGCTTTCTTTTGCAAGCTCGACGAACCCAGGGTCGTTCGCTATGTAAGTTGGTATCACATTCACGAAGACAGCCCCACCACGCTTGTTCGCGTACTGTGCGGCCGCGTAAGCGTACACCTGTGTGGCTGTGAGTCTTTCTTTGTCGTTGTTTTCTATGGACTTGAGCAACTCTTCTTTGTTCCCGAAAGGCTTGAACGCCTCGGTGGTACAGGTGTTCACGATCACGTCGGGATCGAGTTTTGACCACTCATCAACGAGTTTGTCGACGGCCTCTTTCAAAGTCATGCTGCCCTCAAGACCTTCCGCTTCAATAGGAAGGTTTTTCACACTCCCAAGGTGTACTCCCTTGGAGATAGCAGGATCATCAGACAGAGAATCCACATCGCTCCAGTACTGTTTCACAACCTCACTCAGCTTTTTTCCTATCTTCGCTTTGTCCACATCGTAGCTTCCAACGATCTCGATATCTTTAAAATCGATGGGAAGCTCATTTGAAAGGGGTACACCATAAGGTTCGATCTCTCCTTTTTTGAGCTTTTCCAAACCCGCGACAAAGGTACTGGCCACGTAGCCCTGTCCAAGGATCAGGACTTTGATCATGTGTCCTCACCTCCCACCTGTGTTTTTTTGCACTAATGATTTGTCTTGGGAAAGGAATTGTGGTGGAGGAAGTTTAGAGTAAGAGCCAACTCTATTATACCATGTTTTTACAATCATATATTTCTATTGCTTTTCGTCAATGTTAACAGTCTGAGATATACAGCGTTTACGTCTTTTGTGAATAAAGTAACAATATGGTATATTCCCTTGACTTTATCCCCATAATAGTGAAAAATATAACGTGAAAAGGTTCACGATATTGAAAAAAGGAAGGATGTAGATGACCATCCGGGTGTGCATGGGCAGTTCCTGCTATCTGAGGGGTTCTTACCAGCTGGTTGAAAAACTCAAAGAGCTACAGAAAAAGTACAATTTTAAACTTTACGGTTCCCTTTGTTTTGGAAGGTGCTCTCAGGGTATCTGCGTTGAAATAGACGGTCGTTTGTTCACTGGTGTATCCCCTGAAAACGTGGAAGAACTGTTAAAGAAGGTGCTACGGGATGCCTGAACTCATATTTTCAAAAGACACAGATTGCAGGTACTGTTACAAATGCTTGAGAAACTGTCCCATCAAAGCCATATCCTTCAAGTCGGGAAAATCCGTTGTTGTAGAGGAAGAATGTATATTTTGCGGAACATGTCTGGAGGTTTGTCCCCAGAACGCAAGGAGCTATAGAAAGGATATAGAGAAATTTTTAAACCTTCAAAAACCATTTCTTGTCTCCATAGCTCCTTCGTTCTTTGCCTACTTCGAAAATCCCCTGAAGGTGATTGGTGCTCTCAAAAAGATGGGAGCAATGGTTGTTCAAGAAACAGCTCTGGGAGCCGAGATCGTCTCAAGGAAGTACGTGGAGGTCTTTGAAAAAAGCGATGGGCCCGTCGTGACGACAGCGTGCCCCGTGGTTGTGAACCTTGCAGAAAAACACTTCCCGAACGTCCTTAAATTTCTCGCACCGGTTGATTCTCCCCTCATGGTGCACGCGAAGTTTCTAAAGATGCGTTATGGAAATTACCCGGTCGTGTTCCTGGGACCGTGCATAGCAAAGAAAAAAGAAAGTGACCTCGTTGACGTTGTGCTTACCTTTGAAGAAGTGGAAGAAATCTTAGAAGAAGACGCTGAAGAAACCCTTCCCGATGGTCCTTATCCGAATAGAGCCCGGTTTTATCCCGTAACAGACGGTATAGGTTACACCTCAATGGTCCCCTGGGAAAGAAAGATGGTGGTGGAAGGTGTAGAAAATTTGATTGAAGTCTTTTCCAGGATAGAGGAGTATACCGGTATGTTCATGGAGGCTTCAGCGTGCTTTGGAAGTTGTCTCAACGGACCCGTGATGAAGAAACGATCCGGTGGAAAGGAAAGAATTGCAGAGTGGCAGAGGAAACTACCGAAAGAACCAAAACTTATTGAACTTGATCTCGATACCTTCAGAGAGTACACTAACAGATCATGTGAAAAGGAAATTTCGGAAGACGAGATAAGAAAGGTTCTTATTTCGATCGGAAAAGATGATTCCAGAAAGGAACTGAACTGTGGTGCCTGCGGTTACGACACGTGTCGCGAGAAAGCAAAAGCCGTTGTTCTCGGGAAAGCGGAAAAGGAGATGTGTTTCATCTACCTTCTCGACCTTGTACGATCTTCGAGTTACAGAGTCGTGGAAGAGTCACCTAACGCCGTTTTCGTTCTGAAGGAAGGGAAGATCGTCTACAAAAACAAAGCGGCAGAGACTCTTCTGCAAAAAAGCAAAGATTTGATCGAACAGGCAAAAAAGAAAGTGGGAGACACTATCGAACTCGATGACAGAAACTTTTTCTTTGCGAAAAGGTTCACCTTAGAAGACGGTGAGGAAGTCCTCATGCTTGTGGACATCACACAGGAAAAGTTGAAGGAAGAGGAACTGAGCAGGCTGAAGGGGGAAACCCTGAACAAGGTCGAGGAGATGTTGAACAAGCAAATGAGGATTGCTCAGGAGATAGCAGGGATACTGGGTGAGTCTATAGCGGAAACGAAAAGCAGCTTCGTGGAACTGAGAAGATTCATGGAGGGAAAAGATGCTGACCTGTGATATATACTTCGCATCCAAGAACAAAAGAGGAGAAGAAGTGTGCGGAGATTCGATAAGGGTGAGGAAAGATAGCGAAAAAGTGGCAGTGAGTGTTTCGGACGGTCTGGGAAGGGGTATAAAGGCGAGGATCCTCTCGACACTCACGGCGACGATTGCGACCACCATGCTGGCAAATGGGCTTCCCGTGAGAGACGTGTTCAAGACCATCCTCGCCACACTTCCCGTCTGCCAGGTGAGGGGGATCAGCTACGCCAACCTGTGTTCGGTGGTCTGTGATTTCGGAAAAGAGATATGCACCGTTGTGGAGTACGAGTTTCCGGTGGTGATGCTCTTTGAAGGGGGCGAAAGGATCTCTATTGAGAAACAGAAGATCGAAATAGGGAGTAGGAAAGTACTCATCTGGGGTTTCAAACCAAAAGAAAACATGACCCTTCTTCTGGCAACGGATGGCCTTTCTCAAGCGGGAATGGGAACGGAGCTCTTCCCGCTGGGATTTGGCGAGAGGAACATAGAAATTGAAATGAAACACCTTCTCAGAAATCATGTGGAACCTGATGATATAGTGAAGCACTTTGTGAAGCTCGCTGAAAGACTTGACAGAAATGTTCAAGGAGATGACACGCTCGTCGCTTGCCTAAGATTTCGAGAAAAACGCGTTCTGAACCTGTTCATAGGTCCACCAGAGAAAAAAGAAGAAGATGGAGAATGCGTGAAAAAATTTTTGAGTCTTCCAGGGAAAAAGATCGTGTGCGGAGGTACCACAGGCCAGATCTTCGAGAGGGTGACCGGGAAGAAGATAGAGATAGACCTTTACACGTTCTCGGAAAACTCGCCACCGATCGGCCGAATGGAGGGAATAGAGCTTGTAACCGAAGGAATCGTCACTTTGACACAGGTTTTCAGATATCTCGAAGGACAGGCGGAGAATGTGGGGTACGGAGCAAAAGTTCTGGTCAAAGCTCTCCTGGAGGCGGATGAGATCAACTTCTTCGTCGGAAGGGCGATAAATCCAGCACATCAGAATCCTCTTTTCAGCCACGATATATCTTTGAAGTTCAGGATAGTGAAGGACATCGCTCGCATTCTCCAGGAAAGAGGAAAGATCGCGAATGTTCAATACTACTAGGAGGTGTTGATGTTGGAAAGGCACTTCGACAAAGTTGAGGAGATCTTGAGGAAGTATGAATACAAAAGAGAAAACCTGATAAAGATCCTCCTCGAAATCCAAGAGCTCTATCGGTATCTTCCGGAAGATGTGATCAACTATGTGAGTACGGCCACGGGAATTCCTCCGGCAAAGATCTACGGAGTTGCAACGTTTTATGCGCAGTTCTCGCTCAAGCCGAAAGGGAAGTACGCCATCGTGGTGTGCGATGGAACGGCATGCCACATGGCCGGCTCTCCGGAAGTTTTGAAAGCGATCGAAGAGGAAACAGGCCTCATCCCTGGAAATGTCACAGAGGACCTCATGTTCAGTCTCGATCAGGTGGGGTGTCTTGGGGCATGTGCCCTCGCTCCTGTTATGGTGATCAACGGTGAAGTGTACGGGAACCTCACCGGTGAGAAGGTGAAAGAAATCCTCAGAAAAATAAAAGAGAAAGAGAGGGAGAGTGCCGATGCTTAAGGGTATTGAGGAGTTCTTCCGGTACGCAGACGAACGGAAAAAGCTGAGAGAAAGAAAGCTCAGCAATACTTCTATATACGTGTGTGTCGGAACTGGTTGTACAGCAAAGGGTGCTCTGAAAGTCTACAGGGCTTTTGAAGAGGAACTGAAAAAAAGAGGACTCCTTGGAAGTGTAGCGCTTGAGGGAATGGGTGACGACAAGGTTAGCTTGAATCGAACGGGTTGTTGTGGGAGGTGTTCTTCAGGACCCCTTGTGAAGATCATGCCCTACAGATTCTTCTACTCGGGTGTGACACCAGAGGACGTACCGGAGATCGTGGAAAAGACCGTCCTCAGAGGGGAACCAGTTGAAAGGTTGTTCCTGACAGATCCCGCCACGGGAAAGAAAGTACCCAGAATAGAAGATACGACGCTTTTCAAAAATCAAGACTTCTACATAATGGAAGCAATTGGAGAGTCCGAGTGTGACAGTATAGACGACTACATCGCACGGGGAGGATACCGATCACTGGTAAAAACTCTCACCTCAATGACACCAGAGGAGATCATAGAGACGGTGAAAGCTTCCGGCCTTCGAGGAAGAGGAGGTGGAGGATTCCCGACGGGCCTCAAGTGGGAGTATACGAGGAAGGCCAAGGGGGATGTGAAATTCGCTGTGTGCAACGGAGACGAAGGAGACCCCGGTGCGTTCATGAACAGGACACTTCTGGAAAGAGACCCTCATCTTATTCTCGAAGGAATGATCATAGCAGGCTATGCGGTTGGTGCTCAAAAAGGGTACGCCTACATCAGGGCTGAATACCCATTTGCCGTCAGGATGTTCAGAAAAGCTATAGAAGACGCTAAAAAACTTGGACTCCTCGGAGAAAACATCCTCGGAACAGGTTTTTCCTTCGATCTGGAAGTAAAAGAAGGTGCTGGTGCGTTCGTGTGTGGTGAAGAGACAGCCCTTCTTGCATCGATCGAAGGAAAAAGAGGAATGCCAAGACCAAAACCCCCCTTCCCGGCTCAGTCAGGTCTGTGGGGGAAACCCACTCTCATCAACAACGTAGAAACGTATGCGAACATTCCAAGGATACTGAGGGATGGTGTGGAAAACTACAGAAAACGTGGTACAGAGAACTCTCCAGGTACCAAGATGTTCTCTGTTGCAGGCCCATTGAAGGCCACCGGTATCATCGAAGTCGAGTTTGGGACAACCTTGAGAGAAATCATCTACAACATCTGTGGTGGTTTCGTCGAGAAAGAAGAGTTCAAAGCGGTTCAAATAGGAGGACCATCCGGTGCGTGTCTCTCCGAAGATTTCCTGGACATGCCCCTGGATTACGATACTTTGAAGAAGGCAGACGCCATGGTCGGTTCTGGCGGGATCGTCGTAATCACGAAGAAAACCTGTATGGTTGAAGTTGCAAGGTTTTTCCTCGATTTTACAAAGAGAGAGTCCTGTGGAAAGTGTGTTCCATGTAGAGAAGGTACCATGCAGGCGTACAACATACTGGAGAAGTTCACTCACGGGAAAGCAACCTACGAGGATCTTGAATCTCTGGAACGCCTTTCAAAGACGATAAAGATAGCCTCCCTTTGTGGG
>NZ_JAGGZH010000032.1 GCF_021162145.1 Thermotoga sp. | reverse complement strand
GATGTCATTCACTACTATTAACATACCACCTGCACTGAAATCTTTCGTCACGAACCTCTTCGGTGGTTCGTCCTTGGAGGAAACCTTATAGAGTCCCTCTAAGAATATTTTTATCCTTTTGAACCTTCTTCTCTGCACTTTTCTCAGTCTGTGTGGAAACAACACTTTAGTGATGGGAAAGCCGTACTCATCTTTCCCACTCTCTAGCACGGTTGTTCTGAACATGTAGATTGCCGAGCTGTCTACGATCTTCACTGTACAACGCGTTCCACGCGGAAGAGGAACCAATCTTCCTTTGAAACTCGGCATGGAAAGGATCAAAAGATTTCTTTCGAAATCTACGTCATGGACGTTACTCTTGTATTCACCTTCGAGATCTCCTGGAGCAGAAACTTCCACAAGGACACTCTGACCAAGTCTTATCACGTCGAATGCTCTCACAAGCTCTGTATAATACTGCATTCTATCACCCTATCCCCAGCATTTGTCTAATCTTGGTCAAAAAGCTCTCTTTTTGAGCGGGTTCTCTCAAGATCTTTTCCCTGAGACCATATATCGCGAACGATGGCTGGGATCTCCGGTGATACTGAACGAACGGCTTCTGTGAGGTCACGCTCTTGTGAACCACAGGGTCTTCTTTCATCACAAAGGAGTGTTTTATCGTAAAACCAACGAATCTTTCGATGACTCTTTTCAGTCTGTCTACTGCCATTCTACCTTCCCTCATATTCTTTGCCATGTTCATGACGAGAAAAACCTCTTCCGGTGCAACCCCTTTGACGGACAGGATCTTCACCAATGTATAGGTATTTATGATGGAAGTCGGCTCCGGTGTTGTCACAAGGATAAGGAAGTCGGATTGCAAATAGAAGTTGTCCAGATTCTCGTTGTATCCCGGTGGAAAATCTACGATCAGATAATCGTATTTCTTAAGAAGTCTGGAGAAACTCTCAAAGAAACGCCTTCGGTCGCTCAGATTGAAAAGGAGAAGGTCCTCCATGTCGATCCCGAAGCTGAGGACATCCACACCATACTTTGTACTAAAAACGATGTCCTCGATTTTCATATCGGATTTGAAAAAATCTTTCAATGTCTTAGGTGCCATGAAACCAAGGAGGATCTCAACGCTTCCAAACCCCACGTCCACATCAAGCAAAAGTACGCTTGCTCCTTTTTCTTTCAATGCCAGAGCAAGGTTGACCGCTATCACAGATTTTCCCACACCACCTTTTCCGCTGAGCACACTCACTATGTTTGGTTCACTTTTCCTGAGATGTTCCGCCTGATCCGGCACAGTTCAACACCTCACCGGTTACAATCCTCGCGAGTTCCACGGAATTCGCTGCAAATATATCGTCTGGCACCCTCTGGCCGTTGGTCACAAAAGCGATCGGAATATCGGTGATTTCGGAGATGTTCACAAAAGTACCGTAAACGGATGTTTCGTCCATTTTTGTGAGAACCAGGTGTGTGGGTCTCACCACAGAGAATTTTTCCAAGATCCTCTTCATGTCGTCGAGTTTGTAGTTCATTGCGACAACTAGAAACGTGACGTCCGGTTTCACAGCCTCCGCCAGGGCTTTGACTTCGCTCATTTGAAGATCATTCTGATGGCTCCTTCCGGCAGTGTCGATGAGTAGAACGTCGTAATCTCTCAGCGCCATCATCTCGTATTCTGCTTCTTTTGGAGTGTATGCGATCTTCATAGGAATATCCATTATTTCTGCGTACGTTTTCAACTGCTCGGCTGCCGCTATTCTGTAGGTGTCCAGCGTGAGTATCGCCACACGCTTTTTTTCTTCTATTTTGAACCTCGCGGCGAGTTTCGCGAGGGTCGTCGTCTTCCCAACCCCAGTTGTGCCGACGAAGAGAACCCTCGTATTTTCGAAATCTGGTACCTTCGTTCTTATGATATAGGAGAACTGCTCAGAGAGCACTTTAAAGGCTTCTCTCGAACTGGGGTCCAAGTCACCGAATTTCATCTTCAAAAATTCCACTATTTTGTACCTGATGTCTGGTATTATCTCCTGTTTTTCCATACCATACGAAATCCTCGACAGTCCCTCTGGGAGGGCCTGACTCTTTTCCTTCACAAGAATCTGTTTGATCTCGCTTATGGTCCTCTTTATTTCATCAAACTCGTCTTTAATATTATCGTCCAAACTTCGCTTGTTCTTTATCAAAATCTCCTGAAGCTTGTAAGTAGAAGAGTTCTCTTCCCTCTTTTTTTCATCCTTCTCGTCCACGGCAGCAGTTATCTCGAAGTACGTTTTTCCACCTATCCCGAAGAAACCACCTTTTTTTATCCGGCGAGAACTCAGGATAACAGCATTATCCCCAAGCTCTCTTTTTATCATCATCATTGCCTCTCTAATACTCTCGGCAACGTATTTTTTTATTTTCACAGTTTCACCACGCCTTCAATCTGGAGAGTATAATCGTCCGGAATTTCATCGTAAGAGATCACGAAAACACCCGGAACCCTTCTTGTCACGTACCTGGAAAAATACGGTCTAATGTTGGAAGAACAGATTATAACTGGTTGATATCCTTTTTTCATCAGATCTCCCAGTGCGGCTGATATTTTGTTCATGAGCTCTCTAGATACTTCTGGGTTCAAGAGAAGTTCCCTCTCTTCACCCACTTCCTTTACCGATTCAGAGAGCTTCTGCTCCAGTTCCCTTTCGAGAACCACCGCGTGTATTTTACCGTCATCGGAGCGCACCTGAGAAGCGATCTGCCTCCTCAGAGCTTTTCTCACACTCTCCACCAGATAATCTATATCTTTACTCCTTTCTGCACTTTCCAGAAGTGTTTCAAAAATGGTTGGAAGGTTTCGGATGGAAACGCCTTCTTTCAAGAGTCTCTGCAAGATCTTTTTGACCTCAGCGGGTTTTAAGACATCTGGTATGAGGTCTTCCACCAACTTCGGGAACTTTTCTTTCAGACCTTCAGTGAGGAGCTCGAACTCTTTGAATCCAAGCAGCTCATCGGCGTGTCTTCTCAGTACTTCAGAAAGATGCGTGGCGAAGACGGTGGGAGGATCTACCACGGTGTAACCTTTCTGTTGGGCTTCTTCCTTTCTCCATTCCTCTATCCAGTACGCTTCAAGATTGAAAGCAGGTTCTTTGGTTGGTATACCAGGTATCTTCTCCTCGGCAGTTCCAGGGTTTATGGCAAGCAGTCTGTTCGGAACCAGTTCGTAACGGGTGACTTCACTTCCTCTTATTTTTATAGAGTACTCATTCGGCTTCAGAAGGACACTATCTCTCACCCTGATGGGGGAAACTACAATTCCCAGTTCGAAAGCAAGCTGTTTCCTTATGGAAGTGATTCTGTCGAGAAGATCGCCACCTTGGGATGGATCAGCAAGGGGAATCAAGCCATATCCGATCTCCACTTCCACGGTGTCACTCTGTATCACCTCAGCCACTTCTTCGGGAGTTGACAGGACAGGGCCACTCGGTCTTTCCGCAGGTGATGGACCTGCGAGCTCCTCCTGAGGAACGGCCCTTGAGGCATAAACCGCAAGCAAGATCAGTGCTCCTCCCAGGAGTGCACTGAAGAACGGAATGGGAGTGAAAAGCCCCAGGAAGATCAAAACACTGCCTGTGAGGATGATTACCTTTGTCTCACGGGAGAGTTCAGATACCAGATCTTTCCCGAGATTCTCCTTCGATGCCGCCCTGGACACGATAATGCCGGTTGCCGTGGAAACCAGTAATGCAGGTATCTGAGCAGCAAGCCCGTCTCCTACTGTGAGGATCACGTATTCCTGGGCCGCCTCCCCTAGGCTCATTCCATGTCTCAGCACACCGATGAGGAGCCCGCCAACTATGTTGATGAAGACGATTATGATACTCGCTATGGCATCTCCCCTTACGAACTTGCTTGCACCGTCCATAGCACCGTAGAAGTCAGCTTCCCTTCTTATTTCCTCTCGCCTTTTCCTTGCTTCTTCTTCCGTAATCAACCCACTGTTCAAGTCCGCATCCACACTCATCTGTTTTCCAGGCATAGCATCGAGAGTAAACCTTGCCGCTACTTCTGCTATCCTCTCGGCACCCCTCGTGATGACCACGAACTGGATGATAACCAGTATCAAGAACACTATCAATCCCACAACGTAGTCCCCTCTAACCACAAAGTCACCGAAAGTCCTGATGACTCTACCTTGGAACTGTGGTCCTTCCAGAAGGATGAGCCTCGTCGAAGCTACGTTGAGTCCCAACCTGAAGAGTGTAACAACAAGAAGCAAGGTGGGAAAAGAAGAAAGCTCCAGGGCGTTTCTTATGTACATGGTGGAAAAGAGAATTATCATCGAAAGAGTTATGTTGAGAATTTGGAAGAAGTCCAGCATCCTATCCGGAATTGGCAATATCATCAGGAGCACAATGGCCACTATCATGAGGGAGACGGCGATGTCCACATTTTTCAAATTCTCACCCCTTTTCTCGTATAGACATAAACGAGTATCTCCGCTACTATCTTGTAAAATTCTGTCGGTATCTCCTCACCTATTTCTACTCTGTAGTACAAGGTTCGAGCGAGGGAAGGATTTCTCACGATTGCAACACCATTTTCTTTTGCGATTTCGATGATCTTCAGGGCCAGATGGTCCACACCCTTTGCCACCACGGTCGGTGCGTTCATTGTGTCGGGATTGTACTTCAGAGCAACGGCAAAGTGCGTTGGGTTGGTGATCACGACGTCCGCTTTGGGAACTTCCTCCATCATCCTCCTTCGTAGGATATCATACATCATCTGTCTTTGCCTTCGCTTCACCTCAGGGTTTCCCTCGACTTCTTTGAGCTCGTCCTTCACTTCCTGTTTTGTCATTCGAATGCTCTTTTCGTAGTCCCACCTCTGGTAAATATAGTCGAACACAGCCAGTGCGAGAAGAGCTATACCGCTCTTCAAAAAGACTTCAGATGCCACGTCCCAGAGATTTAGAAAAGCATCCTCCACGTCCATCTCGCTGAGAAGAGCCATCTCGTACCACCGATCTTTCAACACCTGATAAACGATAATACTGATGACTCCTACTTTCATAACAGCTTTCAAAAGTTCAACAACGGACCTCAGAGAAAACAATCTTTTGAAACCTTCCACCGGGTTTATCCTGTTCAGATCCGGCTTGAGAGTCTTGGGAGCAAAGAGAAACCTCGTCTGAATTGCCCCCACCAGAACACCGGTGGCCATGGTGAGAGACATGAGTCCTCCAAGCATCAGGAGAACATCTTTGAAATATCCAAGGACACCTGAAAGGTCTTCTGCTTTCTCGAAAGAAGGGAAAGAAAGGAAGGTGTTGACATCCTGTGCGATATGCAGGATCCCCTGCGACCCAAATGTTTTCAGAGCGATGGCGAATATGAGGAAAGTAACAGCCATGTTGAGTTCTCTCGAAACGGGAACTCGTCCTTCTTCTCTTACTCTTCTTCTTTTTCTCGGAGTGGCGCGCTCTGTTCGTTCGGCTTCAGCGAACAGCAGAGGAACTATTTCCCAAGAAGCTCTTGAATAGCGTTCCAGGCAAGATTTGAGATCCTCTGAGCCATATCCGCCCATATCGGCAACATCCCCAAGATCAGAATAAAACCTATCATCACCTTCAAAGGCAGCCCAACCATGAAAACATTCATCTGCGGAATGAGTCTGGAAACGATTCCCAGTACGATGCTCACGATGAGCATGAACGCGATGATGGGAACTCCGATCTTCAAGATCATCACGAAGAACTCGTTCGACCTCTCCACGATGTAGGAGAAGAAATCTCCTCTTAAGTTCACAAGATCTACGGGAAACACCTTCAAAGAGTCTTTCAGTCCCTCAAAAATCAAGAGTGGTCCTTTTATGAGTACAAAGACGGTGAGGGCCAGAAAGTATATCAGCTCCCCTGTAGGGTTCGTCTGCTCTTCCCCGAACGCGAGCATTTCTTCCATCCCGAATCCCATCTGAAAACCGAAAATGTAACCTGCTCCGTTGAACGCTTGAAGAAAAAGGTACACGACGAATCCAATCCCAAAACCCACCAGGAAGTTGAACAGCAGATTCAGAGTCAAGGTCAACACCGGTGTATCAAGCGGCAAGCTCATCTCCGATGAGAGGAGTGTCAACCAACTCGTGAAGAGTGCGAGGAAAACTTTCACAACAACCGGGAAAGCCCTTTCGGAGAAGAAGGGAGCGATCACGAAGAAACCTGTGAACCTTGTGAACAAACACATCCACGCGAGAAACTTTTCCTCCAAGAAAGTGAATATCTGATCCAAGGTTACACCTCGAGGATCTTCTTTATGTTCTCCTCAAAAGGCGGTCTGATAACCCCTTTTTCTGTTATGATCGCTGTTATCAGAGAGTTCTCCGTAACATCGAAAGCTGGGTTTAAAACCTTTACCCCCTCCGGTGCGATCCTGCTTCCACCGCAGTGAGTTACTTCTTCTGCTCTCCTTTCCTCTATCGGTATTTCGTCACCGCTTTTTATCGTTGGGTCTATCGTTGAAGTAGGAGCTGCTACGTAAAAGGGGACGCTGTTTCTTCTTGCAAGAACGGCGAGCGAGTAAGTTCCTATTTTATTCGCGGTGTCCCCGTTCAAGGCTATTCTGTCCGCTCCCACGACCACGGCGTCTATCATCCCTCTTTTCATGAGCCATCCTGCCATGTTGTCCGTTATGACATAAACTTCTATGCCATCTTTCATGAGCTCCCAGGCAGTGAGCCTTGCTCCTTGGAGGTAGGGACGCGTCTCGTCGGCGAATATTCTCACACGTTTGCCGGATTCCACGGCAGCCCTTATCACTCCGAGGGCTGTGCCGTAATCCACCGTCGCCAGGGCTCCCGCGTTGCAATGGGTAAGGATGGTCGAACCGTCTTCTATGAGTTCTGCTCCGTTCCTACCAATTGCTCTGTTCGTTTCTATATCCTCATACGCTATTTTCAGGGCTTCTTCCTCGAGAATCTCTCCGAGATTTTCGTTCTTGAGGTTTTCGAAAAAAACTTTTTCCATCCTATCCAAGGCCCAGAATAGATTCACAGCCGTGGGCCTCGTTCTGGAGAGAGTCTCTTTCACCTGCTTCATCCATTCTTTTGTGTCACCATTTTTGTGTTCTCTAAAGCCCAGCACATAACCGAAGGCGGCTGCAACTCCTATAGCAGGGGCCCCTCTGACTATCATCTCCTTTATCGCATGGGCAACCTCTTCATGTGTCCTGCATTCTACGTACTTTTCGATGAAGGGAAGTTTTCTCTGGTCCAGCAATCTCAGTGAATTCCCCGTCCACTCCATCGTCTTTGTTTTCAGTCTCACTGAACATTCCCCCCAAGTTTTATCTCTATCTGGCTGTTCTTCTTGAAGTCTTCGAACACCTTGTTGAACCAATCTTTCCACAACTGAGACCTTTTGTCCGAAAGCAGTTTGTTGACGATCTCTTCCTTCACTTCATCGAAACTCTTATAGGAGGTTGCTCTCTTTTCAACTATCTTGTAAAGTACGAATCCACCTTTTGATTCAAACGGACCGAGTATGGCTCCCTCCGGTGCATCGAAGATAACACTTTCTATGTCTTTCTCCAGTTTTCCTTCTTCGATCCATCCCAAGTCTCCTCCAGTTGCCACCTTGGTAGCGACCTCGAGGAAATCTTCTCCCTTTCTAATCCTCGAGAGAGCCTCGTCGATCTTGTCTTTTTCCTTGGCAGTGATTCTGTAGAGATGAACGGCTGCGGGTATCCTGTATGTTTCTTTGTTCTGATCATAGTAATTCTGAGCTTCTTCGAGGGTCACGGTTGCATTTTCGGTGATCTTCTCCTGAAGCCTCTGAAGCGAGAGCTGGGTTTTCATGTGCCAACTGAGACGCTTTTTGAACGTTTCAAGATCACCATAACCTGCACTCCGCAGGAATTTGTCCAGGTCTTCAAGAGTTATACCCATCGATTCTACGGTTTCTTTGAGCCTTCTCTCAACCTCCGTGTTCACTTCTTCATCTGTTACACCAACACCTTCTCTTTCTGCAAGCTGCTGAACAATAAGATCATCGATCAAAGAGTTCAGAACCTCCAGTTTGTATTTCAAAAGCAGTTTCAGCCCTTCCTCGGTTTCCGTGAGAACGTCGAAGAATCTCATATCGATCTGTGCGACACTCTTGAGGATGCCGTCCACGTCCGCTTCAAGCTCAAGAAGATCCGCAGTGATCGATTCACCGTTGACAATGGCAACCACCGTACTGGAGGTGGTTGTTGCCTGTGAAAAGAAAGTGACCGTCGCTAACAAAAGGGTTATGAAGAAAGCCTTTTTCATTCCTCATCTCCTCCTTTCGCCTTCTTCCAATATTCATCCAGCTCTTCGGAAGGCAATTCCTCCAGCACCAGTCCGTCCCTCTCTATCAGTTCTTCCATCTTCCTGAATCTTTCTACGAACTTCCTGGTGGCTTTTCTGAGGGCAGATTCAGGATCGACCTTTAAGAACCTAGACAAATTGACTATGGAGAAGAGAAGATCACCAAGTTCCTCCTCTACTTCACCTGTGTTTTTTGCCTTTTTGAGTTCTTCCAGTTCTTCTTCTATTTTTTCGTACACCCCGTCGATATCGTTCCAATCGAATCCTACCTGTGCAGCGTTTTCCTGTATTCTTCTCGCCATGGAGAGGGCGGGAACAAGAGGGTTTATCTCTCCAACTCTTGATGATCTCTCCTTTCCCTTCTCCCGAGCTTTTATGTCTTCCCATTGTTTATAGGAGTACCCTGGACTGTTTCCAAAAACATGGGGATGACGTCTGACAAGCTTGGAGTTGAGATGTTCAACCACA
The DNA here is from genome assembly GCF_021162145.1 of Thermotoga sp. Classification (NCBI taxonomy): domain Bacteria; kingdom Thermotogati; phylum Thermotogota; class Thermotogae; order Thermotogales; family Thermotogaceae; genus Thermotoga; species Thermotoga sp. The sequence continues at coordinate 5,017 of NZ_JAGGZH010000032.1, read as the reverse complement.
TCGTCTATGGAGAAAGCCTTTCTTTCTTTTGCAATCTGGGAATGAAACACCACCTGGAGTAAAACATCTCCGAGTTCTTCTTCCATCATTTCGTCATCCTTCTTATCAATCGCTTCGATCAGCTCGTAACATTCCTCGATGAGATAAGGTTTCAGGCTCTCATGGGTTTGTTTTCTGTCCCACTCGCAACCTTTTGGAGAGCGAAGCTTCTCCATGAGGGATACGAGCTCTTCAAAAAGCTTGCCAGTTTTTCCCATGTTAGAACCTCCTCTTCAAGAGCACGATCTCCACCCTGTCAGAGACGTCTTCTGTCCTGTCTGCGATATCTCCTATACTTCTGATGATCTCTTTTGCTTCGAGCTTTGTGCATTTGTCAGTTTCCATCTCAAAGAGCTTTCTCAGCGCCTCTCTTTCCACCAGATCTTCCTCGTGCTCATACCTTTCAACTTCTAGAACGTAATCTCCCACCTTGTCCAATTCTTCAAAGAGATATTTCAACGCCATTTTCAGTGATTTGAAAGCCTTCAGAGAGTAATCCATCTGTTTCAGGATGAGATCTCTTATCTCTGAAGGAATCCCAGGTTTCTGGAGAACCAGAATATCCGCTACGTATTCCGCCTTGTTCGCAACTTTGTCCAGGGACTCTATCAACCCTAGAAGGTCTCCGCGAAAGTTCGGCAAGAAGGCACCGCTGTACATCTCCAACTCGGTTTTCCTTCTGAGCCTGTCCGCTTCGCTCTCCAGCCTTTGAGCACGCTGATAAAGAATGTCGATCTCGTCCGATCCTTCCAAGAAGTTTTTCAACAAATTGAACACGCATACCAGCGTTTCTTCAACTTTGTCCACGTGTTTGAAAAAGAGTGAAATTATGTCTGACTCTTTTTTGCCCGAGAACCACACCTTCTCTCGCCTCCAGAAGACTCAATATTCTATCAAAACGTTCCTTTGAAATGAGTTTCTTTTCCAGGAAGTCCACGAGCCTTTCTTTGGAAAGATTCTCCAGAACTGGTTTAAAGCTCATTCTGTGAACAGGAAGGACTCCATGGAGACGGATCTCATTCAGGTGATCTTTTGTGGCGTAACCTTTGTGTCTGTGAAAGGAAAATTGGGGGTACAGATCGTGTAATTTCTCCATCAGTCTGTCTCTGACCACCTTAGCAATGATCGATGCCGCTCCTATAAGCTTGCTCTTCTTGTCACCTCCAACTAAACAGGCGCCAGGAGCGTTCAACTCAATGCCCTTCCCATCGACGATCACGAAAGAAGGTCTCACAGAAAGATTCTCCAAAGCCCGATTCATCGCGAGCCTTGTGGCCTTGAATATGTTCTGCAGATCTATCTCCTCTGGTGTGGCCATACCGATCCCAATAACCGCTTTTTCTATTATCTCATTGAACAGCCTTTCTCTCATTTTCGGTGTGAGTTGTTTAGAGTCGTACACACCCTCTATATCGTACTCCAAGACAACAGCGGCAGCTACAACTGGCCCTGCCAAACATCCTCTACCGGCTTCGTCTATTCCCGCAACTAGACCGTATTCTTCTCTGTAGAAATCATCTATCTTCACCGCGTGTTTCCCTTCCTTTGTAGTAAGGAGCTGGAACGTAGCTGACAGAAGGTCTCTTCGGCTCGGACTGTTTGTAGAGATCCATCAGATCGTACACTTCCTGAGGCATGTTGGTACTCACCTGTAAACCGATTTCCTTCAATTTGTCAACAGTCAAGGGATAATCATGGGTCCAATTTCCCTCACAGAGTTTTTCAGCTACCTCCCTTACTTTCTCCTCCGGTAGTTTGTCCTTCAAAATTTCAGTAACAAACTCCTTTATCTGTTTTATTGCCTTCTCAGCGATGTCCGCCAGGATCAAGGTTTGATCATCAACTTCGTTCACGTCTTTCTTTCTGACGGCAGCGAGGATAGAAGGCGCAGGCATGTTCCCAATCTGGGGATCGAGAGGTCCCAAGACAGCGTTTTCATCCATGACGACTTCATCCGCTGCGAGCGCTATCAGAGTTCCCCCGGACATGGCGTAGTGTGGAACGAAAACAGTAACTTTTCCTTTGTGCTTTTTCAGGGCTCTCGCTATCTGTTCTGCCGCCAGGACCAGCCCTCCTGGAGTGTGGACTATCAGATCTATAGGCATGTCTTCCGGAGTTAGCTTTATCGCTCTCAAAACCTCTTCGGAGTCTTCTATATCTATGTAACGTCTCATCGGGAAACCAAGGAAACTGATGGATTCTGTTCTGTGAATGAGGGTGATCACACGGCTGTTTCTCTTCCTTTCGAGGGTTCTTATCAAGGCCTCTCTCGCTGACTTGAGAGCAGAATTCTTCAGGAAAGGGATGATGAGAGAAAAAATGAGAAGCATCCAAAATATCTGGAAGATCAGAGTGCCAATGTCCGACACACTCAACACCTCCTGAGATTCATCGTGTACAATTCTATCACAGCTTAGCATAAAAAAATGCGGGCTCTTTCGAGCCCGCCAAAGCCGTGGGGGGTGTATCTCAAGGGGGATAGGGGGGTCAACTTTCATTCTCCAGTCTTCATTGTAAATGTAACAGGTTAAGAGAACATTCTAATTTCTTTCCTAAATGGGTACCACACTTTTAAAATAATGTGAAGGTCTGTCAAGAAATTCCTAGGTTCCTCCATACGTGTGACTCCTGTGCTGTCACAACGGTTCAAAGTGATACAATAAGAAAACATGGAATCAATTTTTGGAGGGAGAAACATGTTGGTGTACCTTCTTCCATCGCTTTTCCTTGGATGGTCACTCGGTGCCAACGATGCCGCTAACATCTTTGGACCTTTCGTGGGATCCGGCCTCACCCCATACAGGAAGGCCACAATTGTAGCATCCATTTTCGTTGTGCTTGGAGCGGTGATAGGCGGAGCCAAGGGGCTTCAGAACATAGGTTCTCTCAGTGCTTCCAATCTGGCCGCTTCCAGTATTTCTGTTCTCTGTGGTGCTCTTACCGTGACGATCATGACGAAGTTTGGAATACCGGTTTCCACATCCCAGGCAGTGGTTGGAGGAATAGTGGGGGCAAACCTTTCCATGATGGGAATCCAGGGACTCGATTTTCCTGCTCTGTTGAAGATATTCGTTGTGTGGTTTCTAACACCAACAGGGGCACTGGTTTTAAGTCTGATCTTTTACCCGATGCTCTCGTACATCTTCCGTAAGATTCCCAACGTTCAAATGCAGGATAGGGTCATAAAAGTTTTTGCATGGATTTTTGGGGCGTACGGTGCGTTCTCACTCGGTGCGAACAACGTTGCGAACGTAACGGGAGTATTTGTAGGAAAGCTTCTCAACATAAAACAAGCGGCTCTTCTTGGTGGTATTAGTATTGCTTTCGGTATTCTCACTTATAGCAAAAATGTAATGATGACCGTCGGCAAAAAATTAATAGAATTAGATCATTTTACATCCATCGTGGCGGTTCTTTCTCAGGCTGTAACGGTGTGGTTTTTCAGTTTGGTGGGAATACCTGTCTCCTCCTCTCAGGCTATTGTGGGAGCTGTTTTGGGAACCGGATACGCAAGAGGAATGAAATTAGGGAACAAGAAAGTTTTAATCAGAATTCTGAGTGGCTGGTTTCTTACCCCCACTATCTCTGGTATCTTCTCTTTTTTTCTGAGTGAATTTTTGATAAAATAACAGGCGATAAAATCACATCCGGGAGGTAGATTCTATGACGCTGCGTATGAAGGTTTTTGTGATCATAGGAGTTGTCCTGATAGGTCTTCTTGTTAGTTTCTATCTAATCTATCAGAGTGTTTCCGGTGCCGTCGTTGAGACGGTTAAAAAGAACGCGGAGGTTCAAGTCGATGTTCTTTCCAATTACTTTGACGAAAAAATGAACAAGTACGTAGAAAAAGCGCGTGACTTGACACAGTCGATGGAAGCACAACTCCTGGACGTCTACTCCATTGCTTCGAACATGCTTAAAATGCTGGAAGAGGCTTCTGACACACTCCTTGCTGGCCTTGCCTTCGAGGAGATGACCGGCTCTGGCTATATCGCCACAGTAGATGGCTTGAAACAGTTCGACAAGTCTTCGGATATCTTTCAAAGGTACATGAGTCTTTTGAAAGAATCCAGTGAGGATTATCTCGCCTTTCCGGAAACATTCGATGGCAAACCTTCCCTCGTCATCCTCGCTCCACTCGGGGCTTACGGAGCAGGGACTCTTGGTGGTGTCGGATACGTGATCGACCTTTCCCCGGGAAAGGCCTTCTGGAGCACAGTAGTCAATGGTGGAAAACTTGGTGAAAGTGGTTACGGCATACTAGTATCCGGGGAAGGGAAAATACTTATTCACAGGGACATGGGGAACTTTTTGAAAGAAGTGAAGGAATGAGGGGGGTTCGAGGAGGCATATCAGGAGGCGAAGGAGGGGGGAGAGAAGTACATAGAGTACGAATACAACGGTGAGAAGAAATACACGGTGTGGGCGAAAGTACCGGGGTATGACCTCTACATTTTCTCGACGGGGTACAAAGAAGAACTACTTTCAGAGGGGAGGAAGGCGACATATGGTACGATAGTGACATACGTGGTATTTGGGGGAGTGATCTTTGGGGTACTTTTGATTTCGATGATGCCGATAGTGAAGAGGATGAAAGAGCAGGTAGAGAGAGTGAAGAGATTTGGGGAGGGGGACCTGACGGTAGAGTTTGAGGTGAGAGGGAAAGACGAGCTGACGCAGGTAGAGGAGCGTTTGAAAGAAGTGAAGGAATTAAGGGGGTTCGAGGAGGCATATCAGGAGGCGAAGGAGGGGGGGGAGAAGTACATAGAGTACGAATACAACGGTGAGAAGAAATACACGGTGTGGGCAAAAGTACCGGGGTATGACCTCTACATTTTCTCGACGGGGTACAAAGAAGAACTACTTTCAGAGGGGAGGAAAGCGACATATGGTACGATAGTGACATACGTGGTATTTGGGGGAGTGATCTTTGGGGTACTTTTGATTTCGATGATGCCGATAGTGAAGAGGATGAAAG
>NZ_JAGGZH010000031.1 GCF_021162145.1 Thermotoga sp. | reverse complement strand
GTGCTCGCCATCGCTATCGCCTGCGGAAAGTTGGTTCCACCAAGCCCCATGTACCCGGTGAGACACTCCTCGTGTATCATCGCCGGTATTCCAAGGCGGGTTTCCTCCACGAGAAAACGCTGTATCTTGTTCACAAGTTCTGCTGCTTCCTGCGGTTCCAGATTGGTAGAGCCTCCGGGTCGGGTGACCTGACCGATACCATATTTTAGAAGGTCTTTTGCTTTTTCTTCTGAGAACTTCCCCCTTTCATCTATCAGTTCGTATCCCCAGACCGAACCGAGTTGTGCCACTTTCTCTTCCAGGGTCATTCTGGAGAGAAGATCTTTCACCCTGATATCGATTGGCTGCGATGGATCCTTGTACAGCTCCATAACTTTCCCTCCCTCCTCATTCACCGTGTTTCCATATGGGTTTTGTGATTTCTTTTAGCCACAGATCTCTGATAACGGGGTTGACCTGTACTCTGCTGTCTCCCCAATATCCGTTCGCGTAGGGCGGTCCCCACATGGGTTGAGAATCCCAGTCGGCGTTTATATAAGCTACCACTTTTATCACATCTGAATTTTCATATATGAACTCGAAGAAAGGTTTAAACCACTCGTTCCAGATCTCTTCTGGTGTTTTCTTTGTTTTATTCTTTCCGGGAGGGCCATCCAGAGCGGGACTGATGCTTGCTTTTGTGAGCTCTGAGAGATCGTATCCCTGCGGAGTTGCTTCGGCCACCATCACGGGTTTTTTATGAGATCTCGCGAAAGATACCACTTCTTCCGCTAGCTCTTTTTGAGTAGGTGCTTTCCGGGAGTTGTTCAGAGGATATCTCACGTCCGCAGGCAAAAACCAGGACAACCCCACGAAATCCACATAATCATCCCCCGGATACCAGAGCGAAATGTCTGGTTTCTGGTAGTTCCGTAGTATGACGTTCAACGGAGAAGAACAAGACTGCCAAACTGTGAAAAGAAGATTTTTTCTGTCTCCCAAGAAGCTTCTGAGTTTTCCGGTTATGTACCTGAAAGCGACCTTGTACTTCTCTGGATCGTAGTTGTTCCATATTCCGTCGAATTCATAACCGATCCTGAGATACACGGGTCTGTTCGCTTCCCTTATAAACCTGGCCAGAGTTTCTATCTGGTGGTCGTATTGTCCAGAGATCACTCTGTCCAGCATGTTCACCATGTACAGTCCAATCACAAGAGCAGAGCTTGGAAACTCTTTCAAACACTTCTTCGCGTTTATCAAGCCTGCCCCCCAGTCGGCATCGTTGTAAAGACCGTTGAGAGTGGCGATATCGGTGTACGTTGTTATACCCCCCGGCTCTGGAAAATACCCAGAGCTCGCATACTCTCTAACCGAGTTCAGATCCTGGCCGATGACAAGAAGCACTTTTCCTTCCAGAACCGTAAAGATCATCGCTATTATCAGAAAGGTGAGTCTTCGCATGTTTTCACCTTACCTGTACAGGAAACACTTCACTTGGACACCATCGACCTCGAAGTATGGAGGAGGCTCTTTTTTGCAGATATCCATCACCTTTGGACATCTTCCCGCGAACTTGCATCCCTGTCTGAGATACTCGGTTTGCTCTGTCTCGGACAGCTTTATTCTTATGTTCCACTTCTTCTTTGGATCCGGCTCGGGCACGGATTCTCTCAGAAGCTGGGTGTAAGGGTGCTTTGGTTCCATGAGGACCTTCTCGGCTGGTCCCAGTTCCACTATGTTTCCTCTGAACATGACGGCGATTCTGTCGGACACGTAGTAGGCAGTTGTGAGGTCGTGTGTGATGTACAAAACGCTCACACCGTACTGTTCTTTGAGATCTTTGAAGAGGTTTACAATAGACATCCTCAGGGATGCGTCCACCATAGAAACGGGTTCGTCCGCCACAAGGAGAGATGGGTTTGTAAGGAGTGCCCTTGCAACGGAGATCCTCTGGAGTTGCCCTCCCGAGAATTCACTCGGGTACTTTTCTGAGAACTCTTCGAAGGAAATTCCAACGGCGGAGAGTTTTTCTTTGATGATCTCTTCTGCTTTTTCTTTCGTGTCTGCTATGCCCAGGTTGAAGAGTGTTTCATAAAAGTACCTGTCCACCTTTCTGAGGGGATTGAACGTGGAAAACGGGTTCTGGAAGACCGCCTGTATCTCCTTCAGGAGTTCTTTTCTTTCCTTCTGATTCACACGCTCTATCTTTCTTCCTTTGTAGACGATCTCTCCGGAGGTGGGCTCTTCGAATCCAAGGATGATCTTTGCCGTGGTGGTCTTTCCACAGCCACTCTCTCCTGCCAGTGTAAAAATCTCCGCTTCTTTTATATCGAAGTTCACCCTGTCCACAGCCACTATCCTTGTCCTCGAGAAGATGCTCCCTATAGTGAAGATCTTCGTCAGGTCTTTTATCTCAAGAAGCGGCATTCTTTCCCTCCTCTACCAGCCAGCATGCAACTTTGTGTCCTGGTAGGTATTCTTTGAGAGGCGGCATTTCCTTCGTGCACCTGTCAAACGCGTGTGGACACCTCGGGTGGAAGCTGCATCCGGGTGGAAGATCTGCAAGGGAAGGAGGACTTCCAGGTGCACTCTCTCTTCTTCCTTTATCTCCGAACTTTGGAAGAGAGTAAATTAAATATTTCGTGTAAGGATGCATGGGATTTTCGAAAATTTCCTCAGTCTTTGCCTCTTCTATGATCTTTCCAGCGTACATGATCGCTATCCTGTCTGCCACGTTTGCATGAACTCCCATGTCGTGTGTAACAAGAACGATAGTATTCTGTTTCGCGGACTGTACTTCCTTCAAGAGTTGCACAACTCCTCTCTGAGTTACAACATCCAGAGCTGTTGTAGGTTCGTCTGCTATGATCACTTTTGGTGATAAAACGGTTGCAAGGGCAATTGTCACTCTTTGTCTCATTCCACCGGAAAGCTGGTGTGGATATGCGTTCAAGATACTAGCCGGCAACCCCAACTCTTTTATATGTTCTTTTGCCATCTCGTAGGCTTCTTCCTTTGTCTTTCCGGTTGTGTGGCTTTCAATAAAATCCTTAAAAGTTTCTTTTATCTTCACCACTGGATTCAATACGCTCATCGATCCCTGAGGAACATAAGAGATGAATCTCCATCTCAGTTTCCTTCTTTCTTCTTCGCTCAAAGAATAGACGTCTATCTCCCTTCCGTTTTCTCTGTATAGTACCTTCCCTCCCACTATCCTTTGAGGAGGTTCTATTGCTGCAAAGATCGCCTTAAGAAGGGTGCTCTTTCCACAACCGCTCTCCCCTGCTATGCCGTATATTTCGTTCTCTTTTACCGATATGTTCACATCATCCACTGCCTTTATCACTTTCTTCCTTCCAAAGATGTCCAAAATATAGTATGATTTCAAACTCTCTGTCCTCAACACTTCCACTATTATCACCTCATACTTGTCCTATTCT
>NZ_JAGGZH010000030.1 GCF_021162145.1 Thermotoga sp. | reverse complement strand
GTTACCAGAAGCCACACAAAGAACTTCTTCACAATGAACACCTCCCACTTTTGAGTTTCTTCATCTTTAAATTTCCAGAGCTTTTTTAGAAGAGTTCCTGTTTTTTGTTAAGAAATGTTAAGTTGAACTATTCCAAGACCAGAGGTTAGTTACAACAACTACGCTTTGTGGTATAATTTATAAACGAAAGTGATAAAAATCACAATCCTCCTGAGGTGGAGGGGAAAATCCTGACACCGGGGGAGGGGATAGATGGAAGTATACCCCTCTCCCGGTGCACAGAGAGGGGGTTTTTGTTTTGGAGAAGAGATTCTACATACTCACCATCGTTGTAGAAGACAGAGAGAGAGCCTACCGACATGTGAACGAACTCCTTCACAATTTCTCCGAAGACATACTACTCAGGGTCGGATACCCCGTCAAAGAAGAAAACATGGCGATCATATTCCTTGTTCTGAAAACAGACAACGACACGGTAGGAGCCCTTTCCGGAAAGCTCGGTCAGATTCCCGGGGTTCGTGTGAGAACAGTCCCCTTGAGGAGGTGATGCGCATGTACATGTTCACAAGAGAACGAGTGGAAAGCAAGTCCTTCATTCCAGAAGAAAAGATATTCGAGCTTCTTGAGAAGACCAAAAACCCTGATCCTGCAAGAGTCAGGGAGATCATCCAGAAATCACTGAACAAGAACAGACTCGAGCCGGAAGAAACCGCCACCCTTCTGAACGTAGAAGACCCTGAACTTCTAGAAGAAATATTCGAAGCGGCCCGTACTTTGAAAGAAAGAATCTACGGAAACAGAATCGTTCTTTTCGCGCCGCTCTACATAGGAAACGAATGCGTCAACGATTGTGTTTACTGCGGTTTCAGGGTCTCCAACAAACTTGTGGAAAGAAGAACACTCACGGACGAGCAGTTGAAAGAAGAGGTCAAATCCCTCGTCTCTCAGGGGCACAAAAGACTTATAGTGGTCTACGGAGAGCATCCAAAATACTCCCCGGAGTTCATCGCAAGGACGATCGACATTGTGTATAATACCAAGTACGGCAACGGTGAGATCCGAAGAGTGAACGTCAACGCTGCACCTCAGACGATAGAAGGCTACAGGATCATAAAGTCTGTGGGGATCGGCACCTTCCAGATTTTCCAGGAGACGTACCATAAGAAGACGTACCTGAAACTCCATCCGAGAGGCCCCAAATCGAACTACAACTGGAGGCTCTACGGACTCGACAGAGCGATGATGGCCGGCATCGACGATGTGGGTATCGGTGCCCTCTTTGGCCTCTACGACTGGAAGTTCGAAGTGATGGGTCTCCTCTACCACACGATCCACCTCGAGGAAAGATTCGGAGTGGGGCCACACACCATTTCCTTCCCGAGAATAAAACCCGCCATAAACACCCCCTACTCGCAGAAACCGGAGCACGCTGTGAGCGATGAAGATTTCAAAAAGCTCGTTGCTATCATAAGACTTTCTGTTCCGTACACGGGAATGATACTGACGGCAAGAGAACCTGCAAAACTCAGAGACGAAGCGATAAAACTCGGTGTCTCGCAGATAGATGCTGGATCCAGAATAGGGATCGGAGCGTACTCTCACAGAGAAGACGATGAAGACAGAAAAAGACAGTTCACCCTTGAGGATCCAAGACCTCTCGACCAGGTCATAAGAAGTCTACTGAAGGAAGGATTCGTTCCATCTTTCTGCACCGCATGTTACAGGTCAGGAAGAACGGGAGAACACTTCATGGAGTTTGCAATTCCCGGTTTTGTGAAAAACTTCTGCACACCAAACGCTCTCTTCACGCTCCAGGAGTACCTCTGTGACTATGCAACGGAGGAGACGAGAAAGATAGGAGAAGGAGTCATCGAAAAGGAACTTCAAAAGATGAATCCAAAGATAAGAGAAAAAGTAAAGGAGGGACTCGAAAGGATAAAGCGCGGTGAGAGGGATGTCAGATTTTAAAAAGATCCTGGAAGAGATAGCAGAGAAATACGACTGCAAGATCTGGATTTCTGAAAAGATTGGAAAAAGATGGTCCTTTTACAGGGACCTGAAAGCGGGGAGGGAAAAGTTCCTCCCCGCAGAACTCCTCGTTGAAAACGGAAGATTCGGGGTCTTCGCAGAAGACTTTCCCAAGGAGAAAAAAGGCGAGGTAATCCCTGTTTTGAAAGAAATCCTGGAGAGGTTAGGAGGATGAAGCCGTGACCAAGCTGAAAATTCTGGAAAGACTCAAAAAGAGAGAATTTACAAGAGAAGTTCTGAAGGAAGCACTTTCCACAAATGACAGAGAGTTCAACGATGCCCTCTTCAGGCTCGCAGACGAGGTGAGGAAGAAGTACGTTGGTGACGAGGTTCACATCAGGACGATCATAGAGTTTTCCAACGTGTGCAGGAAGAACTGTCTTTACTGCGGTTTAAGGAGAGACAACAAGAATTTGAAGAGATACCGAATGACACCGGAAGAGATCGTCGAGAGAGCGAAACTCGCCGTCCAGTTCGGTGCAAAAACGATCGTTCTTCAGTCCGGTGAAGATCCTTACTACATGCCGGATGTGATCTCCGAAGTGGTGAGAGAGATAAAGAAAATGGACGTTGCCGTCACACTGAGTCTTGGAGAGTGGCCAAGAAAATACTACGAGAAATGGAAAGAAGCAGGAGCAGACAGGTACCTTCTGAGGCACGAAACTGCAAATCCCGTTCTTCACAGGAAGCTGAGGCCAGACACATCCTTCGAAAACAGAGTGAGGTGTCTTCTCACCCTGAAAGAACTCGGCTACGAGGCAGGAGCCGGATCCATCGTGGGTCTTCCAGGACAGACGATAGACGATCTTGTGGATGACCTTTTGTTCCTGAAGAAATACGACTTCGACATGGTAGGGATAGGTCCCTTCATACCACACCCTGACACGCCGCTTGCGAACGAAAAGAAGGGAGATTTTACCCTCACGCTGAAGATGGTAGCTCTCACGAGGATCCTCATTCCAGATTCGAACATTCCGGCGACCACCGCCATGGGAACGATCGTCCCGGGTGGTAGAGAAATCACGCTCAGGTGTGGAGCAAACGTCATCATGCCCAACTGGACCCCATCACCATACAGACAACTCTATCAGCTTTACCCCGGAAAGATCTGTGTTTTTGAGAAAGACACCGCCTGCATCCCCTGTGTGATGAAGATGATAGAACATCTTGGAAGAAAACCGGGAAGAGACTGGGGTAGTAGAAAGAAGGTCTTTGAAACCGTTTGAACATGAGTTAAAATATGGTTCGGTACACAATCTCAGTAGGAGGCTATCCCATGAACATAGACGACATCCTGTTTTCGTACGGGGAAGAAGATGTCCCTTTCAAAGCGCTGTCTTTCCCCATTTTCGAGACGACAAATTTTTATTTTGACAGCTTCACAGAGATGACAAAAGCTCTCAAAAACGGGGACTACGAGTATGTCTACAACAGAGGAAGTAATCCCACAACGAGGCTGGTCGAAAGGAAGCTTGCAGCTCTCGAAAAGTGTGAAGATGCCCGTCTTGTCGCTTCCGGAATGAGTGCGATCACCCTCTCTATCCTCCACTTCCTCAGGTCAGAAGACCACGTGGTGTGTGTGGATGAGGCGTATTCCTGGGCAAAGAGATTCTTCAACTACCTCTCCAGAAAGTTTGACATCAAAGTGAGTTTTGTTCCACCCGACTCGGACAGAGTGCTCAAGGCTATAACGAAGAAGACAAAGTTAGTCTACCTTGAAAGTCCCACCAGTATGAGAATGAAAGTTCTTGATGTGAAGAAGATCACGGAGGTGACAAGAGAGCTTGGAATAAAGACCATCTTTGACAACACATGGGCATCCCCTGTTTTTCAAAATCCAAGGCTTCTGGGAGTAGACGTGGTGGTTCACTCTGCAACGAAATATATATCGGGCCACGGAGACGTAATGGCAGGTGTGATCGCAGGAGACAAAGAAGACATGATGGAAATCTTCCAGGACGAGTTCAAGAGCATTGGAACGGTGCTCTCACCGATGGAAGCGTGGCTCATTCTGAGAGGACTCAGGACACTGGAGATCCGAATGAAAAAGCACTATGAGAACGCCCTTGCAGTGTCTGGATTTCTTTTCGATCATCCGAAAGTCCTGGAAGTGAACTATCCGATGAATCCAAGGTCACCTCAATACGAACTTGCCTCATCACAGATGAGTGGTGGATCTGGACTGATGAGTTTCAGGTTGAATACGAAAAGTGTGGAGAAGGTAAAGGAGTTCGTTGAAAACCTGAAGGTTTTCAGGATGGCGGTGAGCTGGGGAAGTCATGAGAACCTTGTTGTTCCAAGAGTAGCCTATGGAGACTGCCCAGAAGAGGACGTGAACCTCATCAGAATACACGTTGGTATTGGAAATCCAGAGAAACTCATAGAGGATCTCGATCAGGCACTCAAAAAGATATGAAGCCCCCAGACGAGGGCTTTTTGTTTTGTGGAGCGTGGATTACCACCAGAAGGCTTCGATTCTTTTAACAATTGCAACATAATCGTTCTGATTATCAACGAAAACTCCTTCATTTTGAAAATCAGCCGGTGAATTAGAGGAAGTGTTTGGATAGCCACCACTACCGGGTCCATATGTTTCAACAAGAGTTCCTTTCACGAGTTCTGCAAGAGCTGCATTTCCTACATCGTATTCCAAAACTATTACAATTTCATTTTCTTCTTCATCTGGAATCGCTTTAACTTGTTGCAATTTTGAATCATTTAATATCTCACTATCTGCAAATTCACCTGCTAACAATTTACTCTTAAGATCGATAGTTAAAAGATCATTGGTACTGGGCAATGTCGCCATCAAATACTGTTCTATCCCCTGTTCTAAATTTCTAAGTTGAACCGCTATCCTTGTTGCCCTTGCCTTCTTC